>CAYTLX010000181.1:0-5247 GCA_964438645.1 uncultured Saprospiraceae bacterium
AAAAGATAATCTCTATCAATAGTATTTCCTCTAATTTTAGCTTCTTTAGCATACTGGGTAGATTACAAAATTATTTAAAACATCATATACTCCTTGGGGTCTATTGGTTTTCCATTGTGCCATAATTCAAAATGTAGATGTGGCCCATTCGTTAATTTACCCGTATTGCCAACAATGGCTATTGCTTCTCCCGCCTTCACATAGTCCCCTACTTTTTTCAATAACTCAGAATTGTGTTTGTAAAAAGTAATCGTATTATTACTATGCTGGATGCCAATGGTGTTTCCCGTTTCCAATGTCCAGTCTGAAATAAAAACATAACCATCAGCCGCCGCTTTTACCGGTGTATTTTTGGGTGCAAGTACATCAATGCCAAAATGACCTTTAGCGGGATTAAAGTCTGCACTAATTTGCCCATTGACCGGCGGTCTGAAGTACAATTGTTCCAACGGAACGTCTTTAGAGACAAAACTAAGCTTCCGTGGTGTTTTTGCCTTTTCTCCTACGTCTTCCAACTTTAGTTCATCGTGCAATTGAACCTGCCTGGCCGTTTCGGTAATTTCCTGAATAGAATCCGGTGATTTTTGTTCAACATTGCTTTTTACATCATCCACAGTGACCACTTCATCTCCTATGATTTTTCTCAAATTCTCAACATAGGCCATTTGTGCATCCAAATCTTCCTCTAATGATTTTAAGCGAAGCTGGGCATCCTCAATCATAGACGCTTCTTCCAGCGAATTACTGTATCCGGGGATAAATTTCCTCAATGGAGTAAAGGCAATAGCCATAATTATCAAAAAGGCGACGACCACCAGTATAGAACTCACTAAAAGATAGACATTCAATAGATTTAACTTATGCGAAGAAACCTCCTCAAAAGTATCATCATTCATTACGACTAAGCGGTATGTATGCTTTAGTTTTACTTTAAATTGTTGCCACTTTGTAGCAGTTTTTTCACTCATGAAACGGACTTATTTTCTAAGAAAACGTATAATAAAGTAAGTTGTTTTACTAATTGTAGGCAAATATATTGTTTAGATTCTTAATTTCGCACCTAAAACCTCTTATAAAATTGAGCCAAGTTATAATATTTTAATCAGAAAGGGGTTTATTATGGTAGTGATTTCTCCTTTTTAAGTATAAAAAACATAGAGATTTGCCTTCTTTATAAGGTACAGTATAAAACAAAAGTACAAAATGATTAGATTAGGACGGATTTTGGTGTTGCTTTTAGCTTTTGCATTAGTACAATCGTGTACAACTCAAAAGAGAAGAAGCGACCGGTCCATGCTTGCCAAAGCATACGATAATACGACAGCAAGGTATAATGGATACTATAACGCCGAGGTTTTATTAGAGGAAAGTGTATTTGACCTAAATGCCCAACACGTTGATAATTTCAACAAACAACTGGTTCTATACAAATATATCGCAGCTGACAACCCGGAAGCCGTTTATCCAAAACTGGACAAAGCCATAGAAAAAGTGGGGATTGTTGCCAGTCAACACAAATATAGTAAATGGACGGATGATTGTTATTTACTCTTTGGCAAAGCGCAATTTCTAAAAAAAGACTACGAAGGCGCTGAAGAAACCCTTAGGTATTTGATCAAAGAATACAGTCCTAAAAAATTAGCCCGCTTGGAAAAAAAAGCGGCGAAAGCGAAGAAAAAAAAGAAAAAAAGCAAGAAGCAGCATAAAGCAGGCAATAAGAAAAAACATAAAAAGCATAAAAAGAAGAAACATAAAAAGAAGAGAAGAAAAAAACACAAGAAGAAAAAGTCCAGCAGCAAAAAAAGTAAAAAGGATAAAGCTGCAGAAGATGCTAAAAAAGCAACGGAAAAGGCTCTCAAAGACGCCGAGAAAAAGCGCAAAGAATTAGCTGCGGATACCCCCAAGGGCAAGGCTGGTCTCGCTCACAAACCCGCTTTTCAGGAAGCTAAGTTTTGGTTGGCAAAAACACTAATCGAAAGAGATAAAGATACGGAGGCATTCCGAATACTATCTAAGTTGGAAGAATCTGACGACACTTACAAATTTATCCGAAAGGACCTAAATCCGCTTTTTGCCTATTACTATATTAAGAAAAAAAATGCCTCACAGGCGACCTTTTAGCTGGAAAAAGCGATTGAAAGTTCCAATAAAAAAGCAGAAAAAGCAAGATATGCTTTCTTAATGGGGCAGCTATTTCAAGAATTAAAAAATGGAGATGCTGCTTATGCTGCTTTTGAACGCGCACTGAAATACAGCACAGATTACGAAATGGAGTTTAGTAGCCTCTTGAAAATGGCAAAAAATGCCTGGTTTTCTGGAAAAGAAACAGCAGAACAAGCCATCGCCAAGCTGGAAAAAATGCTAAAACAGCCTAAAAATTCGGAGTTTAAAGATCAAATTTATTTTGGAATGGCGGGCATTGCTTTACAAGAGGGGCATAAAGCCAAGGCGACTGAATATTTAAATCTATCTCTAGCCAGTAATCTTTCCAATCCCGCTCAAAAGATAGAAGCTTATTATCAATTAGGCAACTTATTGTACGATAGTCAGGATTATGTTCTTGCCAAATCTAATTATGACGAGACCTTACGCGTTATGCCTAAAACAGACGAAAGATACGAGATGGTCAATAAAAGGGCAAAATCACTAGAAGGTATTGTTGAAAATATCCAGTTAATTGCTCTAAAAGACAGCCTTTTGACGATTAGCGAAATGAGTGACGATGAAAAACACGATCTTGCCTACAAAATAAAACAGGAGCAAGACGAAGCTCGGTTAAAAGCCATTCAGGAAGAAGCAAATAATCTAACAAGAGGGTCTGGTCCCGGAGGAACTGCACGAAAAAAGAAAAGTACTTTCTTTGCTGATGATGCAAAATCCATCAAACGTGGCCTTAGAGATTTTAGCCAACATTGGGGTAGTAGAGTATTAGAAGATGACTGGCGCCGGTCCAACAAACAATCCTTTAGCGTAGATAGCGATGAAGCAGAAGACAACACCACCAGTGATGACTTAAATGAAGAAGATATTCTAAAGCTACTTGGTGACATTCCTAAATCTGATGCAGAAAAAGCAGCGTTCAAACTTGAAATTCAAAAGGCACTCTTTTCTTTAGGTAAATTATACAGGGAGAAAATCAGAAACTTCGACAAATCTATTGCCTCGTTGACTAAACTGCTCGATGATTTCCCCAAAACATCCTTTAAACTAGATGCACTTTACTTATTGTATTTGGATTATTTAGATAAGGGAGACATTGCTAATACAGAAAAATACAAGAGTCAAATTATTCAGGACTTTGGTAGCTCCGATTATGCAAAGATTCTTCTTGACCCATCTTATGCTGATAAGTTTATCGCAAAAGAGAAAAAAGAAAATTTGGAGTACGATAGAATTTATGGTCTTTTTGAAGCGAAACAATTTCAACAGGCAAAATCACAGGGAATTGCGGTTTTATCAGCCTTGCCGGCAAAACATCGGCTAAAAGCTAAATATTCATTATTATTAGCTATGTGTTCTGGAGCTCTGTCGGGGAAAGAGGACTATATTAAAGAGCTGCAAAAGGTAGTCGCGACCTATCCCGGCTCTGCTGAACAAAAGAGAGCCAAAGAGATGCTTCGATTGCTAGGTGTCAAAGGAGCAAAGTTGCCGGGAGGAGCAAAAGAGGAGTCTGCGGGTAATTTTAAATTTAAAGAGAGTGAATTACATTACGTTATCATCGTTTTTCATGAAGATGTAAAATTAAGCACCCACAAAAATAAGGCATCCGATTTCAATCGTAAATTTTTCAAAAGTGAAAGAATTCGAATATCCAATGTTTACCTGGGGAAAAAGAACAATACGCCGGTACTTGTTTTACGCCGTTTCAAAAATGTTGAAAAAGTCATGAATTACTATAATGCTATCGAAAAAAATAAAAAAGAATTTATCGATAATGACATTGACTATACCGTTTTCCCGATCTCGCAAAGCAATTACCGTAGTATTTTAAAAGCAAAATCACTGAGTGGTTATGCTGATTTCTTTGAAGAGCATTACTTAAAATAAGGTTTTAGATTAGCAAAAAATCGTATCTTCTTAATACTGCAGTTAATATGAAATTACTTTTTACGTTTGGTGCTATTTTTTTATTGACCTTTTCAGCTACAGCACAGAATGGTAACCCCATCTATCTGTACCCTGGTCAGGATACGACCAATGCGCCTGCAATATTCGTCAATCTGGCGCCTCCGTCAACAGCTTCCGGTGCAGCAGTTATGATTTGCCCAGGAGGAGGATATACCATGCTGGCGTTTAGTCACGAAGGCAATCGCGTGGCAAAATGGTTCAATGAAAGAGGAGTCCACGCCATTATTTTAAGGTATAGCCTTGGTAAATTTGACGGTACAGGACACAAACATCCCGATATGCTCAATGATGCGAAAATAGGCTTTCGTTTAATAAGAGAGCACGCTGAAGAATGGGGTATTAACCCAGATATGATCGGTGTGATGGGGTTTTCTGCCGGTGGACATCTGGCTTCAACTTTGGCTACTCACTTTGATGATGGGCAACGGAACAAGAAGGGCAATGTAATTATCCCCAGCTCATTGCCCAACTTCTGCATATTGGGCTATCCGGTTATAACGATGAATGACGAATATACCCACTGGGGTTCCAGGCGCTTTCTCCTGGGACCTACCCCCAAAGATGAAGACATTCAAAATTTATCCAACCAATTGCAGGTCAAACCGCAAACACCTCCTACTTTTATATTCCACACAAGTGATGATAAATCAGTCCCTGTCCAAAATAGTATCGAATATTATTTAGCTTTACGCAAAATGGGAATCCCGGTGGAAATGCACATCTTCGAGCATGGTCCTCACGGCGTAGGACTTGCCGAATCTGATCCAACACTATCTCAATGGACAGCACTACTGGAAGACTGGCTAAAAAGGTGGAAAGTGATTAAATAGGAAGATGGAGACCATACCGTTTATTAAACCCTGAAATACCCTGAATCCCTCCCGAATGAATGGCAATAATAATACTTCCTTTTGGGAAAAACCCATTTTTGATTTTATCGAAAATACCAAAAAATAGCTTACCAGTATAAAGAGGATCTAAAGCAATGTGATAGGTGGTGTAAAAATCAAGCATAAAACGTATCAACTCCGGTTTATATCGGGCAAATCCACCAAAATGGTAGCTGTTGCAAATACTCCAATCCGCCTTTGAGCTATGTTTGAAAGCAGCCAAAAAAGC
>CAYTLX010000182.1:0-5238 GCA_964438645.1 uncultured Saprospiraceae bacterium
TTGTTGTTGCTGATAGGGGTATTACGGCGCTATGCTTTTGTTTTAGGGTATTGGGCGGGCACGTTTTATCCAGCTTTTGGTCAAGCTAAAAATTAGCAAGGTACAAGCAAAATTTAATATTAGCCATACCCTAGTCTGCCACAAATTTTAGCGAAAGCGAATTCACACAATGCCGAGTATTTTTTGCAGTAATTTGTTCTCCCGTAAAAACATGTCCTAGGTGTCCTTTGCAGTTGGCACAAATAATTTCTGTACGCCTGCCGTCCGCATCAGGTACGTGAAGAATAGCGCCTTCAATTTCATCATCAAAAGAAGGCCAACCGCAGCCAGAGTCAAATTTAGCATCGCTTAGGTAGAGTGGAGCTTCACATTGTCGGCAAACATAAGTACCTTTTACAAAATGATTGTCATATTCTCCTGAGAAAGGACGCTCGGTTCCTTTTTGGACGATAACAAAAAACTCGGCAGGGTTGAGTGGGTTATAGGTTTTCTTTTTCATGATCGTTCTTTTTGTAAATATTTAGGTAGGTCAGATTTTTGCCATAAAATGCCCTTTTTGCGCCTGTTTTTGCTATTTTTTTCTCACGTAGCCTAGCTACGCTTTGAAAAAAATAGCTTCAACATACACAAAAATGCCTATTTTATGCCTAAAAATAGGATACCTAAATAGTTACTTACTTTTTGTCATAACAGGCTATAATTATTTATGTTTAAAGAGGGTTAGAATATTGCGATTCCACTTGGGGTGATGGGCTAGCCGTTCAAATAATACAAAGAGCACAAGTGCAATGGTGACCCCAAAAATACTACCTGCAATAGCATCTTTTAGAAAATGTTGGCCTAGATAGATGCGAGATAGCCCGACAGCTGTCGCAAGTAGCAAAAAAAGTGCTCCAATGCCCCCTTTGTGCTTGGATTGAAGGGCGAGTAAAGTAAAAATGCTGAAGGCGGCCATCGTATGACCAGAAGGAAAACTAGAATGCCCCGTAAGGAGTGGTGCTCCATCTACTGGAATAAGCTCTGCAAGACGATCTAACTGGTGAAAGTATAAAACGGGGCGCGGGTGATAAAAAAATGTTTTGGCAAGGCTTGTGATAATCATCGTAATGGCAATGACTGCAAGGATGCTTACTGTTTTGCGAAAGCTAATAAATAAAGAGAGCAAGATGATTGGCACGATCACAAGGGGCTCGGCGAGCTTAGTAGTTATTTTAAAGATCTCATCCCAGATGCTTCCGCGAAATTGCACAAAGTATAAATTTTCGTTGCCTACGGGGATGCGCACCAATAAAAAGCAGCCAAGTGTCAAAAGTAAAAAATAGGCTAAAAAGTATGTCCTATTTTCTCTGATGGCTTGCCCCAAAGCGATTCTTTTTTGTCTTGAATTGGTCGTCATTCGCGGTTGAATAATTTGGCGAAAAAATTTTGGACATTCCGAAGATTAATGACTTGGGCGTCTTTCATTGCTTGTCTAGTTAAGTAAAATCCAATGGGCAACAGTACCATTGAAGATAAAAAAGACGCTAGCCAGACGTTCATTTGTTGCTCGGTATTCATCTTTTTGCCCACCATAGAAATCATGATAAATAGAATAAAAAAGGCAATGGCAACTAATAAAGGATACCCAAAACCACCCTTTCGGATAATTGCTCCCATGGGGGCGCCAATAAATAGGAAAACGACACAGGCAATAGCAATATTGAATTTGCTGAGCATCTCAAACCAAAAAAGGCGAAGTTTTTTATCAATGCTTTGTCGCATCGAAGCGGCACGATAGGCACTGCTTTGGACTCTACCTATTGCACTTTTTGCTTTCGTCAGGAGGTCATACTGCGAGCGCTCGGGGAACGTTTCGATTAGGTGATGGATGGTATCAATTTGGAAAGGTATCTGCTGAAGTTGTTTCTTTTGTTTGATGCTCTGTGCTGTTCTTCTCTTTTCTAAAAGCTTCATTGAAGCCGATTTTTTGGTGATTGGTGGTCTTTTTATTTTTGTGGTGTCGGTCTTTTTTGTGGTTTTGTCGTTGTTAGATGGAAAAGAGAAATAGAGTTCATTGACTTTAGATAAGTTCGCTAGGCGTTGGATTTTTTTGGCTTTTAGGGAGTCGATGGCAATCATAAGTTGCTTGACATTGAGCATGGACTGATGCGACTTGAAAAGATTGGGGTCAGTAGTTTCCATCTTGAACTCAGTAAGGTCAAATATTTTTTGCCATTCTGCAAACTTAGTCCGAACAAACGGATATTTCTTTTTGGGATGTTGATATTTATTGAGTTCTTGATATTGCCAACCGTCATGCAGCTTCATGACAAAATACTTTTTATCATCCGTGGTGTACATTTCTCCTGTATTGGCGATGATTTCTGCACTTTCATCTGATCGATTCCCTTGGTTGATTATAAGGATGTTTTCTAGGTGGATTTTGTCCTTGTGCTTTTTGCCTATCCGTATGACAAAACCTTGAAAATCATAGTTAAATACACTTTCTTCTAGGCTTAAGGCAGGCTTTTGGGTTCGGATATCGTATAGCCTTGACTTAAATTTTAGGTTGGCAACAGGTATCAAATAATTGGAGAAAACAAAGGATAATACGCCCATTCCAATGGCTAAAATGGCCAAGGGCTTCATGATTCGAGCTAAGGAGATTCCTGAAGATTTCATGGACGAAAGCTCATATTTCTCGGCCAAATTTCCCATAGTCATGACGGATGCCAAAAGCATGGCGATACTCATGGACATCGGCACTAAAGAAATAGATAAGTAAAAAATAAACTCCAAAAGAATCCAAAAGCTGACTCCTTTGCCCATAATTTCATCGACATAGAGCCATAGGACTTGCATGGTTAGGACAAACATGGCAATGCCTAGCGCCACAAAAAATGGCGGTAGAAAGCTTTTAATCAGTAATTTGTCCAGTATTTTAATATTCCCTGTTTTTGTTGTAACTGTTTAGATGTCCGCAAGTTTTTGCTATAAAATGCCCTTTTGGCGCCTGTTTTTTGCTAGTTTTTTATCATGTAGCGGTGCTGCGTTTCAAAAAAAATAGCTTCAACATACACAAAAATGCTTATTTTCTGCCTTTAAATAGGGATGCCTAAACTATTTCTTTTTGTCCGTGCGCATCGTCCACTCATCCATCAACTCTAAAGTATCAGGATTATACACTTTGGCAGATACATTTTGCCCATCAATGTAAATGAGAACCAACGCAAATTGAGTGGAGAAATTGCTGACTGCATCCGTCCAAGGTACATTTTTATCTTGCGCATAATAGGGGGCTCCGGCGGAGCCGTTGTTGATTTGCCAGATGGTTCTATTAAGTTTTATTTTCCCGAAAGGGTAGTAGGAAGGGTAAATATTTGTTTCTGGTGTGACTTTTACTTTGTTATAATTGTGTTCATCACCTGTCAACATCGCCACGACTTTGGTGCTTTTATTGACCAAAATATCTAAATATTCGTCTCTGCGTTCGATGATGCCTTTTTTGACGGGCTTTCCAGCAATGGTCGGTCTAGGGCCATTATTTCCACTGTACCACATATCGTCTTTGGTGTGGGCGCTATTGGGAAAAGTGGGTGTGTGTTGTGTGACAAAAACATGGTCAATATCATCATCATTTTCAAATAGATCAATGGTTTTTTCGAGCCATTTTAGTTGTTGATCCATGATGTATCCGTGTAGATTTCCGCCTGTTGTGGAGTCTCTTTTGATGGACGGTGCGTAGAAGTAATTTGAGTTTAAGACAATAACCGCCACGTTGTCATAAGTATAATAAAAAACGGTCTCATCATAAGGGGGAAAGTCTGTTTTGTTAGGGTTTGGGTCATAATAAGCCCCATCTTCCGAATAAGGCCCATTCAGTGGATTGACAAAGTTTTGCGCAAACACGGCAGAACAAGATTCGGTGGCAAAAGGAAATTTATCGACAAAGCTACGTGTTTTGCCATTTTTATCTCTAAAGACCATGCCTACGGCTTCATGGTTTCCTTGAGCGGCAATGATGGGCGAATAGTGCCCGAAAGGCTCGACCGCTCTTTTCCAGTTGGCATATTCCACATTGATTTCTGCTTTGTCTAAGGCGTAGCCATTGACCAAATCTCCAGTAAATTGTGTAAAAGCCACCTTGTTGTAATTGGCCAGCGCCATGATTTTGCGCATGGCATAGAAGTTAGTACCCCCCAAATCTCTTTCTCCCCCGCCTTTTCCCGCACGGGAATCACTCACATAGGCAAAGACGAATGGTTTGCGTGTGCCTGCATTTGGAGCGGTATGGAAGGCATAAGTTTGGGCGTAGTCTTGATAGTTTACGGTGTAGTCATATTGAGTGTCCGCATCTAGACCGTTGATGATGATTTCGTGCTTGGTCGTTTCGATGACATCTCGAAATTTACGGCCATTGACAGAAATTTCGGCGACAATTGGACGGTTGGTTTCAAACCAAATGGTCGCTCCATGGGCATCTAAATTACTGACAAATGGGCCTTGGGTGATGGTGTTGGCTACCGTGAAGCCACCTTTCGGTGAAAAATGAAAGGAAATGATCCCATCATACATCATTTTCCCTTTTTTGTTGGTCACCCGATAGCCGAGTGTGCCGATACCCGCTTTCTCCCAGTCGGACATGTCATAAATGCCCGAAAGTCTTTTTTTGATATTGATATACGCCTTGCCATCCCTTATTTTGGCCTTTTTCTTGTACCAAACAGGCGTGGGATACTTCGAGTCATTGAAATTAATCAGCCCATAATACATGGTGCCCTTAAAAGAAGCACTACCAAAGTCAAATTTTAGCCCTTCGGCATCTCCCTTGGGGTGCCCTTTTAGGTTGTCTAGGGTAACAAAAGATTTATATTCTGCGGCGTAATATTTCTGTCCATTGACGGCGTAGTAGAGCTTTCCAGCTTCATCATGCTTATAGCCCGCATACACGTCTGGTATTTCTTGGGCATAAGTGCTTGAAATAGAAAGGATGGTGAGTAGAAAAATGGCAGCAATGTATTTCATGTCTGTATGGGTTTGTTTTGCCGCAAAAGTACGGATATTTTGACAATGGTTGGGTATGTTTTGAGTTAAGTTTTGTCGCTTCGCTCCGTTCAAATGCCTTTGGCGTTCAATTTGTCCTTCGGACGTTCAATTTGTCCTGCGGACGTTCAATTTGTCCTTCGGACGTTCAATTTGTCCTTCGGACGTTCAATTTGTCCTTCGGACGTTCAAATGCCTTCGGCGTTCAATTTGTCC
>CAYTLX010000183.1:0-5206 GCA_964438645.1 uncultured Saprospiraceae bacterium
ATTACCACCGTTTAAGAAAATGACTACCAAGATGCGGTCATTATTAGGGCCTGCTTGGTTGAGCAACAATGAGTTACCGATGGCTTGGAGTTTCATGTTGTTTAAAACTATTGGCGCTCCAGCCATGGTCAAGCCAGCTTTTTTTAGAAATTCTCTACGTTTCATATTTATTTTTTTCAGGGTTTTTAAAGGGAGTTAAGACAGATGATTTTCCGGAAGGATACTAATCATGTACAGCAAATCTTTAATCTTGTTTTCAAGACTAATCTCAATGTTGATATCATTGGGGTTGTCCAGATAATTATTGTACTCCATGGTCCATTCAAAATCCGGTAATCCAGGGATCAGGACACCTTTTAGAAAGGTTTTTTGATTGTCTGCCAATGGTCTAGGTAGCATGATGGTCGCAAATTCATTGACGACTTCATTAGGGTCACTTGGATTATCAATACTTTGCAAAAAGTCAATTGGAGAAATCGCAAACGTTAAGCCATCATCTTCAAAACCATAAATAAGCCCTGCCGATACTTGCTTGCGCAAATCCAAAGTGACCGGATTGACCCATATCCGACTAAATCCCGGAGCTTGATAATAAGCCTTCCAGCCTGCCACGGATGGCGGTAGGAAATATTCCATGCCAAATTCTGCACAGAAATAAAATACATATACCATCCAAAATTGTCGATCATTAAATGTCGTTGGAATACTAGCACCAAGTTGTTTGATGACAGTCAGCGTGTAATCAATTGGGTTTTTGATGATGCCCCCCATACTAAGCACATCAAAAAAGTGCTCGCTTTTCAACAAGGTTTTTAAAACAGGCTGGATGTCGTAGTTATTATCAATTAATATTTGCGCAAGCGGCTCAATGACATTCATCTCTACGGTCGCATTGATGTCGTAGTAAACAAACCAGCGGTACAATTTGCGTACGATGAATCGAGCAACTTCGGCTTGCTGAAAAATAACATCAATGATGTCTTTGTATTCATCCGCCCCATTATCCGCAATGGTCGTATTGCCAAAATGAGCCGATAAGGTTTTTGTTGTTTTGTCGTGAAGGTCGTCGTAAAAATTGACTTCTAGTGTGTCGGAAATGGAATATGACCAATCATTATTTAGCTGCCATCCCGTAAAAATTTTGGCTAATGCTTTGACGTCTTGCTCCGTATAATTGGTGTAGTCTCCAGGGCCAATCAGGGGCCCTTTGCCAATGGTAAAAAGCTCTAAGATTTCTCTTGCAAAATTTTCGTTGGGTTCGTCCACGATGTTTTCATTGCCATTCAGATAGATGAGCATGGCCGCATCTACCGCAATATCTTTAGTCAATTGTTTAAAATTGCCCGTAGCATTTTCTCGCAAGAGCTTGATGTATCTGTAAAGTGCATTGGGCTCATCAATATCTCCCGTAACGAAGTGGTTATGCCAAAAAAGCGTCATTTTTTCATTGATGTTGACCCCTTCTGAAATCATTTGCTCAAATTGCCAAGCACGAAGCGAATGATGACGGTAGGCATACTGGTCGTCTTCCAAGCCATCCGTAAAAGGCATGTTTATCCAAGATTGGCCAATAGGCACATTGGGGTCATCGGTATAATAGGAGTTCAATGGCTCTCCTGGAGCGGCAGGTGTTTCAAATAACTTATCTATAGTGGCTTGCAAACCATCATTGGTGGCGTCCTTCATTTGTTGATAGGTCGGTCCAAAGCAAGTCCTACGAAGAAGATGAGCTGCTTCTTGGATAGTCCAAGTACCCATGTAGGGATTAATGCCTTTATCACTAGGCCCTAAAAAGTCATATTGGCTTTGCGGTATCTGATACTTCGGCATCAAAATCTTACGAAATAAGTCTCTCCTAGAGTAGGGTTTCGGTACTTTTAAAGATTTTATTGATTTGGGTTTGTTTCGTTTGGTCAAAATCATAAGCTTTTTTTTGGGTTATGAAGAAACTATATTAGGTATGACGCAAGATAAGGAAAATAAGTTACAATTGGGTTAGCTCAATTGAAATTCTGGAAGCTCCAAAATGGCTTTTAGGAGATTTCGGATTTTATTTTCAAGCCCTTGCTTGATGTTGGCGTCATTTGGATTATCTAGGTAGTTGTTGTACTCCATTGTCCATTCAAAATCAGGCAGGCCAGGAATTAAGATGGTTTTTAAGAAAAGTTTTAAGCTGGTATTTGCTGGAAGTGGAAGAAATAATTGGGTCAATTGATTGACAACGACGACTGGGTCGCTAGGGTCGGAAGTCAATTGGATGACGTTAATAAGATCCACTTTATATCTGATTTGTCCAATTTTTATTCCATTCCCAATGAAGATATTTTTTACTGCATTTCTCTTTTGGTAGGTGACGGGATTGACCCAAATTCGATGAAAAGTGGGTGATTGATAATATGCTTTCCAACCAGCAACAGAAGGAGGCCCAAAGTATTGCATCCCAAGAGCGACTTGGTAACTAGCGATTTTTCTATTAAGTGTATATTTGTCCGCAAGGTCGGTGGGTTGCTGAAAATTTAATTGTTTGAAAAGGGACTCAATAAAATCTATTGGATTTTTGATTAGGCATCCCCTAGATGGGGCATCAAAAAAGTGCTCACTTTTTAAAAGCTTTTCGAGTACGGGTTTGATTTCGTAGTCGCTATCAATCAAAAGCTGTGACAAAGGTTGGATGATATTTTGCTCGACATCTGGGGTGATGTCATAATAGACAAAATAACGATAGAGTTTGGTGACAATAAAGTGCGCCGTACTACTCTGTTGGAAGATAATATCAATAAAATCCTTGTATTCATCGGCTCCATTTTCGGCAACGGTCGCTTGCGCAAAATGGTAGCTTAGTGCTTTCAATCCAGGCGAGTGTTTGCTATTATCAAAATAGACTTCAAGTGGTTTGCTGGCATCCGTAGAGTTTTTGCCTTTAATTCTCCAACCCGTAAGGACTTTAGCGCCTTGCTGGACGTCTTGTTCGGTATAAGTCGAATAGTCACCCGCCCCAATCAAAGGCCCTTTGGCCACCGTAAACAGCTCTAATAATTCACGGGCATAATTTTCGTTAGGCTCTGCTTTGACATTTTTGTTACCATTTAGGTATTGGAGCATGTGCGCATCAATGGTGATGTCCTTAGCCAGTTGCCTAAAATTGCCGAGTGCATGAGTCCGCAAAAGGGTCACATGTCTATAGACGGATTCAGGAACAGCTACCGACTCTGTGGCAAAATGATTATGCCAAAAAAGCGTCATTTTTTCGCGAATACTGATGCCTTCTGCGGAGAGTATTTGTTGATTCCAAGAGTAGAGAGACTTCCTTCTGCTTTTCCGGTGTTCGTTTGTGTTTGTAACGTTTAATGGCTTACCGACCCAAGATTCTCCAATGGGCGTACTCGCATCACTAGGATAGTCGGCGTTAAGTGGTGGTGGTGGCAAGGGCTGGTCTGCAAGTACTAGGGCAATGGCTGTATCCAGATCCATTCCTGCTACTTGGTTGAGTTGCTCTAGGGATGGACCAAACATTGTTCTTCGTAATAAGTGAGATGCTTCTTCAAAACCCCAATCTCCTGAATAAGGCGCTAGCCCTTTGTTGCTAGGCGGATTTTGGGGAAATTGGTTGTTGGCTTGGTTTGCAAATAATTGTAGGAAGTCACGTCTTTGCATATCGGTTTTAGGTTTTTAGACTCAAAAAATCTGGGGAAGTTTAATGAGCATTGTTATAAAGGCCACAAAAGGAATACAACAGAAGACCATAACAAGCATAGCCATTGGATACTTTTAGAACGTTTTTTGTGGTGTTTATTGGAGATTTTATGGCATAAAATTTTTTTTTACCTAAAAATGGGTAGAAAACCCTTTAATTTAGGATAATTTCCCAAGCCGCTTGGGCGATTGCGTCTGTCAGTGCTTCGATGGTTTTGCTTCCAGCAGCGGGATCTATGACTCTATCCATATTGCTTTCCATCTTCATGATGTGTTGGATATTGCGGTTTATCCTTGCGGAAAAAGCATCTTTTTGGTGGTTAGGGATAATCAAATGATTGCAGCCGCCGATGACCGCGGCCATAGCTTGCGTGGTCGCTAGGATTCGATTTTGGTTGGGGTCATCATGCCACTGACTATCGTCTAATACGATGGAAATATCCAGTGGAAGAATGGACAAATCCTGTTTTTTTAGCACCTGAAACCAGAGCAGCTTGAAGGCACGAATGGTCGCAATGGTGGACAGGATGTTTTGCCCTGCAAAAAGTTGTATTTGTATTTTTTTAAGAATGGATTCTTTATCCTTTGATGTATGGAGTAATTTTTCGATTTGTAAGATGATTTGGGCGAGTGCTTGCTCGATTTCTAAAGCGTTATTTTGGCGCAAGCAAAGCAACTTGAAGCGGGGGAATAGCTGTTCGCCTTTTTGTAAATAATTTTTTAGTTTTGGCGTTAGTCTATTTGTTGGAGTGAAGGGATTGAGCAGAAAGCTTCCTTGCAAATCCTGTGCATTTCGGGCAACCGAATGAATAAGCTCCATCAACTGGAGCATTTTTGATGTACCTGCCTTTTGAAAGGCAAAAGAAGTATGAATCATAGATAATTCAATGTCGTTCAATAAGATTTGGACATCAGGTAGCTTGCGCAAAAAGAATAAGATTTCGTTTGCACCACCATTGAGTGCGACGAGTGCTTGTTGGTTGGCCTTTTGAGCATTAGCGGTAGAAATGGTCTCAACTATATTCCACTGATTATCTATTTTTCCCGCAAGGGGCGGATAAGATGTCGCATCATCTTGATGGATGAATACGGGTGCTTTTACCTTATTGGAGACGGTGATATGTCGCTGTGCGGTGTCTCCTAACAACTGCATCCATTCTTTTTTGGAAGGCTTTTGAAAGGGTTGGTAAAAAGTGGAATTAGGCATGTGCGCGTATTTAGGACACCAAAGATAACAAAATTTGAGAAAGTTATCTGGATTTGCACAATGAATCTCTGTGAAATATGGTTTAATTTTTGAAGTGTAGGTGTCTATCGTTGAGCATTTTTAAATTGAAACCCTACAGATGTCAAATATTCATTCCTTTTAAAATTGTACTTGATACCTTGCCAAAAAAAATACACATAACTGTTTAGGTGCCCCTACTTTTTAGACAGAAAATAGGCATTTTTGCGTATGTTGAAGCTTTTTTTTGAAGCGTAGCACCGCTATGTGATAAAAAAATAGCAAAAA
>CAYTLX010000184.1:0-5204 GCA_964438645.1 uncultured Saprospiraceae bacterium
GTTACGGATATTGTCGAGCATACCGTTGTATCGCCTCTGCGCCCTTGACAGGTAAAAGATAGCGAGCTGTTAATCGGTCCTAATCCAACTTCTGATTTTTTTAGAATTCAAGCAGACCCTAGTTACAAAATAAATGGCTCCAAGCTGCTGATTATCAATTCATTAGGACAACAGATGGAAGAGTTTGATGTAGCTTCCAATAAACGATATTTTGTGAATGGTTTGGCGCCAGGTTTTTATTCCGTTGTTCTTGTTACGAAGGAGGCTAAACGAAAAATCCACGTCGGGAAATTGTTTGTGCAATAAGAATATATTTAAGTTAAGTCTTATTTTTTGCGCAAGCTCAATGGACTGTGTGCCCATGGAGCATAAAAAAAGCCATTCTCCACTTTTGGAGAATGACTTTATAGGGTGTTGTGAGTACACTACGACTTAACAACCTTCTATCATGACTTCACTTATCACTAGCTCTCCATCGATGACTTCGAAGTTAATTTCTCCAATTTGTTCATCAAAAATAGATAGTTCAGATTTCCAGTTTTTGAACATATATACATCGCTATCATCTGTCACGGATCGGCCTTGAATATTATTAAAGTAATTATAGAATACGAAACCATCTTCGATAGAAAATTCTGGGATAGTTACGGTAATATTTTGATAATATTCTCCACTTTCGTATTGGATAGACATGTTGTTTTCTGCTTGCGCAAAAAAGGAATAATCTTCTTCGGTAGTGCCCAAAGCCGCTACTTTTTCACTTCGCTCAATTAGGTATTGCTTCATGGATACCCCTGCTTTAGGTGTTTGGATAGGTAGTAGATAAGTATCTAGTACAAATCCCTGAATATCACCTACTTGTACCAAAATCCAGTTTCCTTTTATCACAAATGGGTTTTGCTCATCATCTGTTGCTCGAAGCGTCTTTATGGCGAATCTTTTTTGAGTAAAACCTAAAACCTTTACTTCTGAGCCAGGTAGTAATATGGTCAATCTTTTGGAGTGAATCGTAGGTTCTTGGCGCAATTCCAGTCCCGTTTTGGCCCATACATAGAGTACGTCTCCAGTCTGGCAAATATCGACCGTTGTTTTTGCCTGTAAAGGCTGTGTAAAAAGCATGGAGAAAATGAGGGCAACAAAAGAAAGAATCATTAATGGGCTCTTTGAATTCAAATTAATTGTGTTCATGACTTTTAGTTTTAAAGTTGATGGATTCGCTTTCGCAAAACCTTTTGTCGAACTGACAAGGCAAAGATGCAGGCGGTTGAGGGGCTTTACATTGATGTTTGAGAATTCGTAGGGTAGGGCTTAGAATTCGTGGTAGTAGGTACTTTTAGGCGAAGAATGACTTGATGACCAGCCGAAAAATATAGGGTAAGGTTTTGTGAACCCTTAGCTCTTTAGCAATACGCTACCGTTATACCGCTTACCGAAACTTTTGGCTACTACTGAATCACATAGCGTATCTGAATACCCAAATCTGTACGTAATCGACTGTCTATCAAGTCATTACCAGACCCTATTTGGTTTTGATTATTCAATAAGGTCGCCGCCCACCTAAATTCAAATGTCCAAGGACGGAAAGGGCGATACCGAATATTAAGGTAGGTACGCATGCCTTTTTCGTAGTAAGAAGGAATAGAAAAGGAATAAAGCATGTTGTTTTCGTAGGCATAGATTCCTGTCGCATAGCTATCTGTATCAAAATAGGCGACTCGAGCCGTTAAAGAGATGGGGCTTTCCCAAGGATGATAGATAATATCTTGATAAAGTAAAAACCCAGATTCTAGCGCTTCGGCACCAGGCGATGCCAATCTTGACCATTCTGCTCGAGTTCGGAGCTGTAAGCTACGATTCAATTTTTTAGAAAGATGGATTCTATACCGATAAAGACTTTTGTAACCCAACCGATGAATCGCTTCATGCCCTTTCGGAAAATTAGTCTCTTTGACTTCTTTTCTAGCTTGGACGTACAGTTCTAAATTTCTACGCAAGTAGTACCGTACCCGAATCAAAGATTCACTCCCCGAAGACGGCGCATCCACCTTAAATCGAAGCCATGGATGGCGCCAAACATCGTGATATATCGACACTGTCCACTTGCGAATAGGCTTAATATCTAATCCAATGTATAGTCCACGTTCGTTGATGGTGCCATTGGTTTCTGCGAAAGACGCCGAGTGTAACGATTCATATCCTTTCGGAAAATGTCTATAAAGTATGGCTAAATCAGTATATCTTGTCAGCCCCGTCAACATCCCCGCTACATGCGCAGAAGTGCCTTTTTGATCCATAGCCGACTCCCCAAAAAAGTAGAATTTGCGCAAGCTAAAAGAATAGTCAATACTATTATTGAATAATTGATTGCCTTGAAAATAAAAACGATTGTAGGGCTTCGGTTTTCTTTGTAACGTCGCACTCAAATGCTCATACAATGAATTAACCGTCACTTGCCATTTTCTAGATTTTCGCCGCAAGGCAGCTCCAATAATTGTATTCTTGATGGCGTGTTTATCTTCGATTTCGCTCTCTGTTCGATGGAGTCCTGAGATGAGCAAGCTAGACACAAATACTTCATTTTCAGGGTCTAAGGTGTCAATTGTTGCTACATTCGCATCATTGCGCTGATAGGAGGCAAAGGCCGTAAATTCAATTTTTTTATTAATTTTAATGGTTGTAGCGGCGCCCCTTAAAAATTGAGCTTCTCGGACAGAAGCAAAAGGGCGCAACACAGGAGAGCTACGGCGAATACTCGTCACAAAAGCACTTTTGCCAGGCGCAAATCCTGAATAATAAATAAGCCCTTGCCCCAAATTGAGCTGATAGTCACCGATAGCAATCGCTTTAAAAATAGGATGAATCTTATTCGCAAAAAAATGAAATGAATAAAAATCAAAGCCATTTTTGTTATTTCCAGTAAAAAAAGGCTCGCCTGGATCTTTTTCTGCTGTCATACCATAGCTGAGTCGGTTGTCGTATTGATAGCGATATCGAAAATAATACCGATTGGGATCCCCGAGATAAGTAGGGGCTAGTGAATCCGCCTTCGGAATATAGCCTTTGCGTAGGGGGAGTGTCCGATTCCAACGAAACAATAATTGGTTTTTTCCCCCCGTAAAAAGCTCCTTCCGACTGATATGGTAGTCTTTGAAGTCTGCCCGAACTTGGACAAAAGGCAAAATATTCCGAATCGTTTCGAGATCGAGTTGAGGGATAGATTGTAGTTCATACACCGATATAAAGTCTCCATTTAGAGCTCGATGGCTAAGAATATTTTGGATTTGGATGTCGGTGAGTAATCTAAGTGATTGCAAATCCGCTTCATCGGCACGGTTTAAGTCTAAAGGTCTTTGCCGAAAGGCTTCTAACGCATCAAAAATAGTATTGTCATCGACGCTTTCCGTTTCAGCATCTTCGGCTACATTCTCTAAAAGGTCAGTGGCTCCTTGCGGAATAGAGTCGGTTTGGGCGATAGCCGCTAATGGCCAAAAACCTAGAAAAATGATAATTAATTTGATCCATTTCATGTTGATGCAAAATATGATAAGGGCAAGATACGATTCCATCTGTTACAAATGGAAAAAAATTACTATTTTTGCACTCGAAACTCAAAAATCTTTCAAAAGGGCTTTTTTAAGGCTTAAAACTATTCCGATGAGTAATACCAGATTCGCCGCAATTGATATTCTATTGAACCGCTCCAAATTGGATCTTCCTTATCAAGATAAACCGACACCCCAAGTGTCCACTATCTTTGGTGAAAACGTATTCAATGATCAGTCAATGTCCAAATATATGACCAAGGCGGCTTATAAAAAGGTCAAGTCCGCTATTGATTCAGGCAAAAAGCTGGATTTGAAAACAGCGGGTGTGGTGGCAGTCGCCATGCAAAAATGGGCGATGGATAAAGGAGCGACTCATTTTGCACATTGGTTTCAGCCATTAACGGGGCGTACGGCAGAAAAACATGACTCTTTTTTCGATTTGAACCCAGGCGATGGGCAAGTGATAGAGCGCTTTTCAGCGAAAGACTTGGCACAGCAAGAGCCCGATGGTTCTAGTTTTCCAGGCGGTGGGCTGCGGACGACCTTTGAAGCACGCGGATATACGGCATGGGATCCTTCGTCGCCTGCATTTATTTATGAAGTGGGGCAGGGCAAAACACTGTGTGTCCCGACCATCTTTGTGACCTATTCGGGAGAATCTTTGGATTATAAGTTGCCTTTACTCAAATCCAAAGCTTATTTAGAAGCTGCGGCTTTGCCCGTAATCCAGTTGTTTGATAAAAAAGCGAAGAAAATTATCACAACACTAGGTTGGGAGCAAGAATTTTTTGTGGTCGATGAAGCCCTTTTTAATGCGAGACCAGACTTGATGGCTACGGGGCGGACCCTTTTGGGAAGAGCTTCTTCTAAGGGGCAGATGTTGGATGACCATTATTTTGGCTCTATTCCTAGCCGTGTTTTTTCCTATATGCGGGATTTGGAGATGGAATGCTACAAGCTCGGTATTCCTGTCCGAACTAGACATAACGAAGTCGCACCTTCCCAATTTGAATTTGCGCCCGTTTTTGAAGAAGTCAATTTGGCGGTAGATCACAACCAATTATTGATGGATTTGATGGAGAGAGTCGCCGAAAGACACAAGTTGCGCGTCTTACTCCACGAAAAGCCTTACAAAGACGTCAATGGCTCAGGGAAGCATAATAATTGGTCTATGGCGACAGATACAGGGACTAATCTACTCTCTCCAGGTGATGTGCCAGGCAAAAATTTACGTTTTTTGACCTTCTTTGTGAATACGATAAAGGCGGTTTATGATAATGCTGATTTGTTGAGAGCCACTGTCGCTTCGGCATCCAATGATCATCGTTTGGGTGCGCAAGAAGCACCGCCAGCCATTATTTCTGTATTTGTGGGTAGCCAATTGACGGAAGTCCTAGAAAACATCATGAAGGGCAAGAGCTCACAAGAAAATGTACAAAAAGTATTGGGTTTATTGGAGCGATTGCCTGATTTGAATCTGGACTCTACGGACCGAAATCGGACATCTCCTTTTGCCTTTACAGGAAATAAATTTGAGATTCGGATGGTCGGTTCATCTATGAATTGTGCTTCGCCGATGCTTGCGCTAAATACGATGGTCGGCAAGCAGTTGACTACTTTTTATGATGATTTGCAAAAACTATTAGCCAAAGGCAAAAA
>CAYTLX010000185.1:0-5197 GCA_964438645.1 uncultured Saprospiraceae bacterium
CACAAAGTTAGCTTTCTTTTTCCACAAGAAAAACCTTTCTTAGCAGATTAAGTGCTAAAACTGACGAAAATTCTATGTTTATCAAACGATTATTGCCCAATTGAAGTTTCTTTGTGACTACTTTATCTTTGGAAGCGACGGCGAGCCAGATGGTTCCTACTGGTTTTTCGGTGCTACCGCCTGTGGGCCCCGCTACGCCCGTGGTGGCGACACCAAAGTCTGTGCCGACCACTTTTCTGACACCTAGAGCCATTTCTTTAGCTGTTTGTTCGCTTACTGCTCCATATTTTTGGAGGGTATCGTGGTTGACGCCCAAGACTTGCTCTTTTACTTCATTGGCGTAAGCCACCACCGAGCCCTTAAAATAGGCGGATGAGCCCGAATTAAGTGTCAATAAATGAGCAATATTCCCCCCCGTACAACTTTCTGCCGTAGCCAGTGTCGCATTTTTCTTTATCAACAGCTCTCCGATAGCTTGCGCAAAATCTATATCTTTTTCGGCAACGACATATGCACCTACCGCACTCATTATTTTTTTACTAAAATCTTCTACGGCTTGCGCCAAAATCGCTTTGTCTTCATGCATCCCACCAATCCTAAGCCGTATATTGCCTAATTTAGGTAGGTAAGCCAAGGACAAAAAAGATGGAAATTCTTTTTCAACTTCTTCCAATTTTTCCGAAAGGAGACTCTCTGGAATGCCTGCCATCAAAAATGTTTGATATAAGATGTGCTTGTCCCCTGCTTGCGCCAAAAGCCTAGGCAATATTTCATTTTGCAGGATGACCTTCATCTCGCGGGGCACTCCTGGAATAGATACGTAAGTTGTATCGTGCTGCTCAAACCACATACCAGGCGCAGTCCCCAACTCATTGTCCAACAACGTCGCTGTTGCGGGCAAATAACTCTCATTGCTGTGAGCTCCGGATACTTCTACTTGATAACGCTCTAGTTTTGTCTTCATTTTGGCGTAAGCGTCTTCATTAAACACCAATTCCGTCCCAAAATACTCGGCCAAAACAGAGACCGTCAAATCATCCTTTGTCGGGCCCAATCCACCCGTTATGACAATTAAATCTGCCTGATTCGTCGCATAATCCAATGCGCTAACAATCTCTTTGGGCTGATCACTGACCGTCATTTTTCCGACCACGGAGATTCCTAAAGGGGCTAAAGATTGAGCAATCCATCCAGAATTGGTATCCGTCACTTGCCCGATCAACAATTCATCGCCAATGGTGATAATGTACGCATTCATCGTCTAATTTTTGGGCAAAGTTAAGCTTTTTTGGGACGCTCCGTTTTTGGGGCATTCCTTGGGCACTTTTAGGGTATGGGACGATTGAAGGGTGGGTATTCGCACGTGCTGCTCTACATTCTGGCTAACTCGCCAGACAGTGGGTGAGTGGATGAGTTGAATAGGAGTTCCGTGAACGGCGTTACCAAGTTTTGCCTTGGATTTTTTTTTCGGGAATGAACTATAATCCAAAGTAAAACGTTGAAGAACAAAGGCAAGCTTGAGCCCTCCACAAAGGGCTTTATCTCAAGAATTTCTGGGCTTTTTAAGTACCGAAAATTGAGTTATATTTAGCTTACAAAACACCCAGATATGAATAAAAAAAAATATAACGACAGCAACTTTCGTAAATTATTGGCGGAAGAGATTGCTTGGCCCCATGTCTATATGTTCAAGTTTATTGTTCCGACTAATCAGGACAAAGAAGCTCAGATCATCCAGCTTTTTCCGAAAGGAGCTGATGTTACCTACAAAAAATCCCGAACGGGTAAGTACACAAGCATTACCATCAAGACTTTGACCCAATCGCCAGACGAAGTCATCAAATACTATGAAGCCGCTGCAAAGATTGAAGGAATCATGTCTTTATAATTTTTTTGGCTTATTGTTTGCTTTTCAGCAAAAGGAATATTACCTTTGCAGTCCAATTTTAGGGAAATTAGCTCAGTTGGTTCAGAGCACCTCGTTTACACCGAGGGGGTCGGGGGTTCGAATCCCTCATTTCCCACAAACCTTTAATAACTAGTTGATTCATTCTCAACTAGTTATTTTTTTGCCTGATTCGGTGCTATCCTATATCAAAAAATCTCCTATCTTTGCCATCGCTAATGATGACCGCCGACAGATATACCATCAAACTAACCCAATTTGAAGGGCCATTTGATTTACTCTTGTTCTTTATCGAAAGGGACGAGCTAGACATATATGATATTCCTATTGCCAAAATCACAAAAGATTTTTTAGATTATATCCGCCAAATGCAAGATATGAATGTGGATGTGGCTAGTGAATTTATCTTAGTGGCGGCCACCTTAATGCGGATTAAAGCAAAAATTCTTATTCCTCGAAAGGAAATTGATGAAGATGGCAACGAAATCGACCCAAGGATGGAGTTGGTGGAAAGATTGCTAGAATATAAACGCTACAAAAGTGTCCTAGCTCAGATGCGTACCTTCGAAGAAGAAAGGGCGCTCATGGAAAAAAGGGGCTACACCAATAAAGAAGTCAAAGATATTGCCGTCAGAGCCTTGGTGGATGTAGAGTTAGAGTCTTTGACACTCTTTAAGTTGATGAAAGCCTTCCAAAGAGTGCTTGATCGCATGGAAGGCCGGAAGTCCAAGGTTATTCACCAAGTCTATACCTACAACCATACGATTCGGGGGCAACAGAAGCATATTAGAGAAATAATAGGAGAAGGCAAAGTACAATTTGAAGTACTTTTTGGAAAATTAGAAAACAGAATGCATGCCATTATCACTTTTATGGCACTATTAGAGCTGCTGAATCGCCTTGAATACGGGGTCGTCCAAGGAGAAGGCATTAATAATTTTTGGATTGAAAAAAATCTGGATGCACCCGAAGATGTCCCCGAAGACATCGCCAAAGGCTGGGAAGAAGATGAACCGACGGAGTAATTTTGGTTTCGTTGTTCCAAAAGTGACGCAAAATTCCCTATTTATCGTATTTTTTTAGGTTTACCAAACGCTCGTTTAAACAGCATAAACGGATACTTCTCGATTGAGAACCTGTTTTGTAACGTTTAGTAAACTGCATGATTTTAGGTTGACTAAAACCCTAGTTAAAACGTGCTCACCCAATCCCCCCTAATCAGTCACCCCAACTTTACGTATCAACTGAAGTTCATCAGGCTGATTTCGAAAGACGACTTCTGTGCGTCGGTTATATCGGTGCTCTTCTTCGGAGCATTTGACGCCATTTTTGCATCTATTTCGGATATTGACTTCTCCGCGTCCTACAGGTTTGATTCTATTACCATCGATTCCTTGCTTGACTAAAAAAGCTTTAGCGGCACGTGCACGATGGCGCGCCAATCTTTCATTATATTTTTTAGTGCCACGACTATCTGTGTAGGCGACTAATAAGATTTTGATAGAAGGATATTCTTTGAGTATTTGCGCAAGCTGACGCAACTCATCCGCAGAGTTTTCTCTGATTTTTGACTCATTAAAATCATAATAAATATTTTCCATAACAAAGCTCGGCGTTGAAATACTACTCGCAACAGGAATTAAAGAAAAAGAAGGTATTTGATGAGTAGTCATCAGCGTCTGAAAAGGCATAAAGCCTTGTTTTGTTGCCTGAATTTTAACGTTATTATTTTTTTGGGGAAGGCAAAATTGATAATTTCCATCCATGTCAGAAGTGGTGGTTATTTCTATATCTTTAAACTCATCCGTGATGGTCAAAGTAACATCTTTCAGACCTTTGCCATTCACCGAAGTTACACTTCCTAAATAGGCCACACAAGGTTTCTTTTTTGTTTTTACAAAAACTGTTTGCTCAAAATCTATACTATCTTGTACAACTAGCGTGTCAGACAGGTATTGCTCTTTCGAGAAAATGACCGTATATTTTGTCTTGGGCAAAATCTCAAAAGAAACCCAGCCTTTGGTATTGGTTTGTCCAATCAATTGCTCATTCACTGATTTTAGTAGGACACTCGCATTCGCCACCGAAACCTGTTGTGAGAATCCAGTGTGAATGGCATTGTTTTCAGCAATCAATAAAGAAAAATGTATCTTTTGGGGCGGTAAAGGTGGGGCTATCTCATAGCTATAGATGTCATCGTTACCCGCGCGATTGGAAGAGAAATACCCTGTTTTCCCTGATTCCGCAAGGATCAATCCAAAGTCATCTTGGTTAGAGTTCATTGGCGAAGGCAGCCGGCTTACGGAGCCATGATGCATGTGATACTCATAAATATCTAGCCCCATTGCGCTTCCTTCAAAAGGGCGGTTAGACGCAAAAAACAGCGTACTATCTTCATAAATAACGGGAAAAAGCTCATTGAAAACAGAGTTTACTTCTTTTCCTAGATGAATCGGCTCCCCCCATGTATCCCCCTTTTTCTTGCTATACCAAATATCAAACCCACCAAACCCACCTGGACGATCTGACGAAAAGTAAAGTTTGGTTTCGTCTTGCGACAAAGTGGGATGGGCACAAGAAAAATCAGATTGATTAAAAGGAAGCTTGGTTTCTGTGGGCTCTTTTTCCGAAAGGTTTACTTCATAAATGCCCAAACGATTAATGCCCAAGGAATCAACAATGGGCTTTTCCTGATTCAGGATGCTTCGTGTAATAAAAACACTGTGTAAATTATTTTTTAAACACAATGGCCCTTCATGGTACTTCGTATTCAGTTTTCCAAACAGAGTAGAAGCTCCCAATAAGCCATTTTCTAAGATGGGCGCATAGGCAATATCAAAATATCGCCTGTTTTTTTTATTCTTTTTCTTTGATGTAACAAACAACAGACCGTTGTCATAAAACACTGGAGAAAACTCTAAATAGTTTTCATTAAGCGACGTAATCGACACTTTTATACGTGATGAATCGGAAAAATAGTCTTGTCCCGAGCTATGAAGACTCAAAAAGGACAATCCAAACATCAACGCCAAGCTTTGGGGTTTTGGCAATAGCATGTTATAGTTAGTATGTTTATACCCAAAGATAAGTATAATCATCCAGCAAGACAATACTTCTAATGTTAATTTTGTGTAAATAGCGTCAACGTTAGCCGCTACAAGACAGCTCACAAATATTTACAACGTTAGCTGTTCGGTCAAATTTCTTGACAAAAAGCAGGAGCAAGCTCCATAAATGCTGGTGTTGTTTATTTGTAACTGTTTAGGTACCCACACATTTTTGCCATAAAAT
>CAYTLX010000186.1:0-5178 GCA_964438645.1 uncultured Saprospiraceae bacterium
TAGCCAAAAGTATAGGTCGTATAGTCGCTCTGATATTCAGAGAAAAAGATTTTCATTGCAAAGAGTTGTGTCGCAAAGGTATTGAAACTTGCACTTTGTTGCTGTTAAAATCGGCTCATTTTTGATTTATCGACAAAAAATAGTAGAACTATTTCTAATAAAACCGTACTTTTGCAGTAAATCTAAGCAGATATGATAAACAAAGTAATTCTTGTCGGAAACTTGGGCAAAGACCCTGAAGTAAGACATCTAGAAAACGGAACCGCTGTGGCTAGGTTTCCAGTAGCGACCAACGAAAGCTATAAGGACAAAAGCGGTGAATGGCAAAATATGACTGAATGGCACAATGTGGTTGTTTGGAGATACCTTGCGGAAAAAGCGGAACGTTCTTTGAAAAAGGGGAGCTTGGTTTACATTGAAGGTAAGCTAACCACTAGAAAATGGCAAGATGCCGACGGCAAAGATCACTATACGACAGAAGTTGTCGGCCGCACTTTACAGCCATTAGAGCGTAAAGAAGGTGGTGGGTCATCTACTCCGTTTCCTACCGAAGTACCTGCGGACATAAATGCATCACAAAAAGCAACATCTGACAAGGTTTCTTCGTCAAATGATGCACCTGCTGCGGGTGATGATGATTTACCTTTTTAAGGGTCAGCGGTGATTTTTTAACAAACCTTATTTATTCTTGGATACAGAACCCTTCCTGAGTATTTCGCTACCTTGGATGTTTGCGCTCATGCAACCCAATTGGTTTGTAATAGGCGGCAGTCTGTTTTTATTGCTGCTAATTTCTTTGTCGGCGATGATTTCGGGCTCTGAAATTGCTTTTTTTTCCTATGATCCTACGGATATAGTAGCGTTGGAGCAAGCCGATGACAAAAGAAGTAAAAAACTTTATAGCTTAATCAAAGCCCCAAGAACCTTGTTGGCGACCATCCTAATCACCAATAATTTAGTAAATATTACTATCGTTGTCTTTTCTGAAATTTTCTTAAGAACCGTTTTGTCTCAAGAGAAAATTGGTCATTGGGCGACAGGATTAATAGAGACATTAGGCATTGGGCTTCAGGTGGAGACGGTAGCGGCAGGTATTAATTTTGCCATTACCGTCGTCGGAGTTACCTTTTTGTTGGTTTTGATGGGTGAAGTCATGCCCAAAGTTTTGGCTTATGCGGATTACAAGCAATTTGCACGCAAAATGACCCCTTTGTTGGCATTTTTGGATCGATTGCTTCATCCACTTTCTAATGGACTAGTCGGATTTGGGCATTATATTGAGAAAAAACTGGCCAGCAAATCGTCTCACGAGAATATGACCAAAGAAGAAATCGACAAGGCCATTGATTTGACGACTAAAGCGTCTAACTCATCAAAGGACGAAATTGGTATTCTGAAAAGTATCGTGAAGTTTGGCGATGTGACCGTAAATGAGATTATGCAGCCTAGGATAGAGATTGTCGCCATAGAAACCGAGGCAAGCTTTACGGAGTTATTGGATTTAATCAAAGAAACGGGGTTTTCCAGATTCCCAGTCTTTGAAGGAGATGTGGACACGATCAAAGGTCTTTTTTATGTCAAAGATTTAATCGGTTACTTTCATGAAGGCAAAGATTTTGAATGGACAAAGCTCATCCGAAAAGATGTAAAATATGTCCCAGATAGCAAATTGATTAGTGACTTGCTCAAAGAATTTAAGGAAGAGCACGTGCACATGGCGGTGGTGATTGACGAATATGGAGCGACGGACGGATTGATTACCTTAGAAGACATCATGGAAGAAGTCGTTGGAGAGATTAAGGACGAGTTTGATGACGATGATGAGATTGATTACAAAAAAATAAATGACCATGTTTATATCTTTGATGGAAAAACACTAATCAGTGATTTTTGTAAAATTCTTCATATTGATGGGGATTTCTTTGATGATGTCCGTGACGAAGCAGACTCCTTGGCAGGAATGCTGCTGGAAGATTTGAAAGATTTTCCCAAAAAAGGTACAGAAATCGAATTAAAAGGATTCAAATTCAAAGTGATGACCATGGGCAAACGACGGATAGGCGAAATCCGTATTGTCTTACCCAATGGCGAAGAAAATATCCCTTCTGCCCGATAAATAAATTAGCCCAATGTTAAGAACGATTCTTTTAATACTCGTTGTTTTTGGATTTTCCAGCTGTCAAGATGATGCTGGAATTTCAATTCCCAAGCCACATGCGTACCCCAAAATACATTTTCCTAAAAAAGAATATATCCGATATATGGAAAAAGGAAGCCCCTACTCTTTTGAGTACCCTGCTTACGCAAAAATGGAGCGCAATACCGATTTTATGGGCAAACCCGTGCCGAATAATTACTGGTATGACCTGTATTTTCCTGATTTTGATGCCAAAATACATTTGACTTATTATGCCGTAAAAAATCGGAAGCATTATGATAAGTTGATTAGTGATGTCTATCGCATGGCCAATGAGCATACGCAGAAAGCCAATTTTATCGATGAAGTTTCTGTCCAAAAAGAAGGGGTCTATAAAGGGAAGCTATTTGATATTACTGGACCCGCTGCGACGCCTTTTGAATTTTATCTAACGGATGAGTCGAAGCATTTTATTCGGGGCTCCTTGTACCTAAAGACGCGAATACGCCCTGATTCTTTGGCGCCAATTTATAAGTTTTTGAAGCAAGATGCGATTCATATCATCAACTCTTTGGAGTGGGAATAAGCTTTTTTGCGAAAGCATCAAAAAATATATACTCATCTCAGGAGTTTTACGTTTGGAATTACCTGAAAGAATAACCAAAAATACCATGAAGTCAGTAAAAAAATACCTGTTGGTCATCTTAGTCTTAGGACTAGGTCTTGCATCTTGTAAAACAGACCCCAAACCCGATACTAAACCGCCAACCCCTTCCACTCAAAAACCCAAAAAACACATAAAAGTACCCGCATTCAGCGCCGACTTAGCCTATGAAAAGGTAAAAGAGCAGCTCGCTTTTGGCCCTAGAGTGCCCGGGACGCCCAATCACGACAAACAGCGGCAATGGATGGTGGATTACTACAAAGGGCTAGGCATGGAAGTCATTGAACAGCACTTCCCAGGTGCATCTCCTGACGGAAAAAAATATACAGGTACTAACGTCATTGCCGCATACAAACCTGCGCAGACCCACCGCATCGTATTAGCGGCACATTGGGACACACGCTACATCTCTGATCACGATGCAAAAATCAAGGATAAACCTGTCATGGGCGCCGATGATGGTGCTAGTGGGGTCGGTATTTTGATGGCTCTTGCCAAAGTATTGAAAGATAATCCAGTGGACATAGGTGTTGATTTGGTTATGCTTGATGTCGAAGATCAAGGGGCAACGGATCAAGAAGAAGATGGCATTACAAGCACGTGGTGCCAAGGCTCTCAGTATTGGGCGGCGAACTTGCATAAGCCTAATTACAAGCCAGAATTTGGTATTTTACTGGATATGGTTGGTGCCAAAGATGCCTATTTTGCCAAAGATGAAGTCTCGATGTCCTACGCAGGAAAGTACATGAATAAAGTGTGGAATTTAGCCATCAATATGGGCTATAGCAATTATTTTCAGAATGTAAACTCCCCGGTAATTATTGACGACCATTTATTTATCAACCGAATTGCCAAGATTCCCATGTTGGATATTATCAATAAAGATGACAAGGGATTTGGCGAGCATTGGCATACGCAGCATGATGATATATCGGTGATTGACAAGTCCACTTTGCGTGCGGTTGGTCAGACTTTGACGGCAGTTATTTATCAGTCATCAGTCGGTAATTTTTAGATTTTTCTGCTTGCGCAAAACGAAAATCAACAAAAAACAGGAAAACTCCGTATCTTTAGACTAAAAAACACCAAATATGTCTGATTTTACCGTTGTGCCCAAAGTTGACCTGCAACAATATATCCAAGGAAATGAAGCCGACCAAAAGGCTTTCGTTAAGGCGCTAGGCGATGCATTTCGCGATATAGGCTTTGTGATTGTCCAAAATCATGGGATTCCGAAGGGCTTAGTTGATTCTTTTTATAAGGCATCCATGGCATTTTTCTATCTACCCAAAGAAATAAAGCTTAAATACGAAATTCCCAATTTAGCTGGACAGCGTGGCTATACCTCCTTTGGGAAAGAGCATGCCAAGCAAAGTGATGTTGGGGATTTGAAAGAGTTTTTTCAATTTGGGCAAACCATCGAAGATAATGACCCCATAAAATCAGAATATCCAGACAATGTTTTTGTAGAAGACGTCCCTAATTTGTCGCAAGACGGAACGAAGTTATATAAGTCTTTTGAAGATTCTGGGGCATATCTGCTAGAAGCGATTGCCATTTATCTAGGATTAGACAAGGATTTCTTTGCAGAAAAAATCCATCACGGCAATAGCATCCTTCGGACGATCTATTATCCACCGATTACGAGTGAGCCTAATTCGGCCTTGCGGGCGGAGCAACATGAAGATATTAATCTAATTACGCTACTGGTAGGTGCTTCTTCGGGCGGCTTGCAAGTTCAGAATTTAGCAGGAGATTGGATTGCCGTGGTGCCCGAAGAGCATGAAATTGCCATTAATGTGGGCGATATGCTCCAACGGTTGACCAATAATTACCTAAAATCCACGACCCACCGTGTAGTCAACCCACCCAAAGAAAAATGGCATGAAGAAAGATTATCCATCCCCTTTTTCTTACATCCGCGCAGTGAAATGAGCTTAAATTGCCTATCTAATTGTGTGACCGATGAGCGTCCGCTAGCGTATGAACCGATTACGGCTGGTGAGTATTTGGATGAGCGATTGCGGGAGATTGGATTGAAGAAATAATTAAAAGCCAAAGGCAAGGTCGTTTTTTTCTGGATCCAACAGGAGTCAGCCACTTGGCCGATTTGACGGGGCTCGGCAATGGCTCGTATTATATCCGCTTAGAAGGAAACTCTTTGGCGCTACCTGGCTCCACCGCTCCACCGTTATACCATTGCACCGCTCCACCGCTCCACCGATAAACCTTGGTTTTTTCACCGTTCCACCAACACCTTTTTCACCTGTACCATCCGCCCATCAAACACTATCCGTAAAAAATACAGCCCAGGCGCCAAATTTCCCACAGGAATTGAGCTCACAGCGTCCTTTATCCTTGCGGAAAAATGCGAGAC
>CAYTLX010000187.1:0-5177 GCA_964438645.1 uncultured Saprospiraceae bacterium
TTTTTTCATGTTTTTTCTGCAATGTTACGAAAAATTATAATGCGATTGCCCTGGATATTTGGTTCAACGCACGCAATAATTTCAATTATTTCCTTATCTTACGCCACGTTCTCGTTAAAATTTATGTAACCATTTAGGTCGCTGCCAATTTTGCCAAAAAAATAGGGGCACCTAAAACAGTTACCAAAAAACAAAAGACCATGCGTTATTTTACTTTGATTCTTTCTATTCTTTTTGCTTTTTCGTGCTCTTCAGCCCCTAAAAATGCCCACGATGCTCCGTTAAAAGTAAAACCCACACTTTCCAAAGTAGAAAAAAGCTCCTTAAAAAATGGGACAATCCAATTCCCTTCCAAAGATAGCTTACCGATAACAGCCGATTTATACCAAAAAGAAGGGAATAAAGATTTCATCCTACTGTGCCACCAAGCAGGATTTAGCCGTGGCGAATATATCAATACTGCTCCCAAACTCCTTGAAATGGGTTATAATTGCCTAGCTACCGACCAACGTGCGGGGAGAAAAGCCAATGGTATCTTCAACGAAACTTTCAAAGCTGCCGTTGCACGCAAAATGAATGTGCGCTATACCGATGCCATACAAGATATCGAAACGGCCATTGAGAAGGCTTATGAACTCAATCATAACCATCCCATTATCTTAGTAGGCAGCTCTTATTCGGCAGCACTTGTACTCTACCTTGGCAACACGGACAAAGTTAAAGCAGTTGCTGCATTTAGCCCTGGTGAATATATTCGCGGATTGGAAATCGGTCAAGCCGCTAAAGCGTTGAAAAAGCCCGTATTTGTTACTTGCGCAAAAAAGGAAATAACGGCTGTAGAGCAGTTAGTAAGCCCAATGGATAAAGCTAACCTAACCTTCTACAAACCTACCGAAAAAGGCATTCATGGCTCCAGAGCGCTTTGGGATAGTACGGATGGACATGAAGGATACTGGGCTGCTTTTACAGAGTGGTTGTCTAAATTAAGGTGAAAGGTGAAGAGCCAGCCGACGGGCTAAAGCCCGTCGTACTATAGCACACAAAACTCAACGATTAATCATCAAACTTCAAGACTTGTAAGAACGTTTTTTGTGGGACATCGACGTTACCTATTTGACGCATTTTTTTCTTACCTTTTTTCTGCTTTTCTAATAATTTACGCTTACGCGAAATATCTCCGCCGTAGCATTTAGCGGTAACATCTTTCCGCAAGGCAGAGATGGTTTCTCTAGCAATAATTTTTGCACCGACCGAAGCTTGAATGGCTATGGAAAATTGTTTTCGCGGAAGCAATTCTTTTAAGCGTTTACAGATTTTTCTACCTAAATAATCCGCTTTCGTACGGTGCACCAATGCCGATAAAGCATCCACAGGCTCCGAATTCAGTAAGATATCCATCTTCACCAAATCAGATTCTCTAAAGTCTATCATGTGGTAGTCAAAAGAAGCATATCCCCGAGAAATCGACTTCAAGCGATCATAAAAATCAAACACAATCTCCCCTAGCGGCATCTCGAATAACAATTCAACCCTAGAAGTTGACAGATAATTTTGATTTTTCATTACTCCCCGTTTTTCGATACAGAGATTAAGGATTTTGCCAATATAATCTGGCTTTGTAATGATAGATGCCCGAATATAAGGCTCTTCTACCTTCGCCAATCTGGTGGGTTCTGGCAGGTCATTAGGTGTATTCACTTTAATCGTCTTGCCCATGGTTGTATAGGCGATATAAGACACGTTAGGCACCGTGGTGATGACTTCTTGATCAAATTCTCTTGAAAGCCGCTCTTGAATAATTTCTAGATGCAACATCCCTAAAAACCCACATCTAAACCCAAAGCCCAAGGCAATAGAAGTCTCTGGCTCAAAGGTAAGCGAAGCATCATTTAGCTGTAATTTCTCGAGACTATCTCTAAGGTCTTCGAAGTGTTCATTTTCGATAGGATAAATACCTGCAAAAACCATCGGTTTTACATCTTCAAACCCTTTGACCACTTCCGAACAAGGATTGTCCAAAAGTGTAATCGTATCTCCAACTTTTATCTCTTTGGATTCTTTTACGCCAGTGATAATATATCCTACATCCCCAGATGAAATGACAGATTTGGGTAGCAAATCCATCTGTAAGTGCCCAATTTCTTCGGCCACATACTCCCGACCTGTATTAACAAATTGCACCTTGTCCCCTTTCTTCAACGTTCCATTAAAAATCCGAACATAAGCGATAACTCCACGATATTGATTAAAAACTGAATCAAAAATCATCGCCTGCAAAGGCTTATTCGGGTCTCCATCGGGTGCAGGAATCCGCTCTACCACTGCATCCAAAATTGCGGGCACGCCCAATCCCGTCTTTCCACTGGCCAACAAAATCTCCGATGGATCACAACCCAATAGGTCAACTATCTGGTCAGTGACTTCTTCGACTTGGGCGCTCTCCATATCCACTTTGTTGATGATTGGGATAATCTCTAAATCCTGATCAATCGCTAGATACAGATTAGAGATGGTCTGTGCCTGAATCCCCTGAGCCGCATCTACTAACAATAATGCGCCTTCACATGCACCTATAGAACGCGAAACTTCATAGGAGAAATCTACATGGCCTGGCGTATCAATAAGGTTAAAGGTAAAAGTTTCGCCATCCTTGATGTGAGTCATTTGGATTGCGTGGCTTTTGATGGTAATCCCCCGCTCCCGTTCTAAGTCCATATTATCGAGCTTTTGATCTTCCATTTCTCTAGCCGCAATGGTACTGGTCGATTCAAGCATACGATCCGCCAAGGTACTTTTACCGTGATCAATGTGTGCGATGATGCAAAAATTTCTGATATTCTTCATGTAGATGATCTAGCAAATGACTAAAAACGAAGGCAAAAACCAACTCCAAGCCCAAAAGAAGGGAGATGCTTGCGCCAAAAGCTACAAAATTACGCTTTTTCTTGTCAAAAAGTCGTCATATATTGCTAGTTTCTATAATAACGGGCAACTTTGGCGATAAAATTGAATCATTTAGCTGGAGAAAAGCAGCGAATGAAACTTTTGTACGTTATATACACAGAACAAATGGCAAGTCATTTTGTGCATATACTAAAAATCGAACTAATTACCTTCAAAAATAATTGATGAACAAGATTAATTTTCTATTTATTATCCTAGTCTCCATCTTTTTGGCTTCCTGCCAGAAAGATAATGAGCCCGTTATCATCTATGACATCAATGATGAATTTAACATTGAAATATTTCAAGAGTTGAATAATTCTAACAGTTTCTTCCTAAAGCTTACTACGCTAGACGAATATCCTGACAACTACCGCATTGAAGCAGATGTCACCAATAATAACGATAAACTTGAACTAAATATCTATCGCATCTTAAAATCAAACACGGCTTCTTCTAAAAATGTGACTTTATCGAAAAAGCTAGCGCTCAACACGCTATCACTGGGTACCCACTCTTTAGATTTAATTATTCGAAATTCGGTAGTCAATGAAGGCGCTATATCTATCACTCCTGCTACGGTTGAGTTAGATTTTTCAACAAAACAAGGGATTACAGCCAAACACTACGAAGTAAACCGAATTGATCCAACTGGCTATTGGGGTGTTGCTTATATTGAGTCAACCAACCACATTATATACCTAGATCATTTTATGCAAAAGATAAAAGCAGTTTCCACTGAATTTGTGAATCCCAAAGTCGGAAATTATGGCTATTTTAGCATTGATGACCAAAACAAAATCAACCTACCATTGATTCCACATGATAATTACAAAACTTTTTATCTAGGCACGACTGACATTAATGCGGTAAATAGCTATCTTCAAGACTATAAAAGCTATGGAGTTGGATTTCATGCCACCATATATACTGCACAGGGTCAGGTATTTCATCATACTGCGAATTCATCGCCCCCTACAATACTTCAATCTATCAAGCATTAAACTTGGTGCTTCGTCCTTTCAAGTGGGTTTTAAAATGCCTTTTTGAAATTGGCTTAGTTTCCTGATTTTTGTTCAAAGGCGGCTAACGTAGCGTTCAAAGAGCCTTCGGCGTTCAACAGGCTCTTTCGAGCTGTTCTAGCCAACTAGCTATAATTTCCCAAAAATGAAAACCCACTACAAACGAAGAACTATTAAATCGCTTTGGCGGGTACTTTTCTTTTCAAAATAGAAACAAAGCGGCAAGCAAAGCGTTCTTAACGTTTAGAATTCAAATCCTTACCGTGCATATTCTACGACTCATCAGACTTTGTTATTGGCCCAAAAACTTATTGGTTTTTCTGCCTGCCCTAGCGGTTAAACAATACAATTGGATAATTGATGATCCCGAATATTCCTTATGGATGACCTTCCTTTCCTTTACTTTAGTTTCTGTAGCTAGCTATATCTTCAATGACCTAGCGGATTTTGATAGAGACCGCAAACATCCCGTCAAAAAGAAGTATAAACCTTTAGCAACAGGAGATATTGACAAACAAGTTGCTTCTTTTTGGTTGGCTGTTTCTTTGATGGGGGGCTTGTTGCTTGCGCACAAATACATCAATAACCAAGTAATGCTTTGGGAATTAGCTTTTTTCTCTATCGGTGTCGCCTACAGTTTATTTTTGAAAAAGTTTACCTATTTTGGATTAATAATCGTTTCTAGTGCCGCCTTATTTAGAGTTTTAGCAGGAGCTTCCACCATGGAAATATCTGCCAAACCTAGTTGGTTAATGATTGCGATTTTGATTAATCTTGCGATAAATTTTGCTATAAAAAGCCGTCAGAATAAACAGCACAAATTAACTCAAAATCTACAGTAAGTCTTACCTTGCGCCATGAAACAAATCGATAAGCAAAAAAACAGCCTTTGGCCCATTTTCCTGACTGTTTTTATTGACATGCTTGGGGTGGGCATCATCATCCCCATCGTTCCAACTTTGTTTTTTGACTTAAACACAAGTATTTTGCCTGCCGCTATGGCAGAATCCACCCGCTACATTTTATATGGTTTTTTGATAGCGTCCTATCCATTTATGCAATTTTTTGGAGCCCCTGTTTTAGGAGCCTTGTCTGACCGGCATGGCCGCAAACCGCTTATTCTGATTTCATTAGTAGGCACCTTGATTGGCTATCTCGTTTTTGCGCAAGCAGTCAATAGTCATAATCTAATTATTATTTTTCTTGCGAGAA
>CAYTLX010000188.1:0-5146 GCA_964438645.1 uncultured Saprospiraceae bacterium
TGGGCATTTTACATGTCTAAACCTTTATTGTAGCGGCTACCGCCGTTCACTCCCTTCGAGTGGCTGCCGCACTCGACCCTGCGGGATCGGTCGTTCACCCCGCCAGCGGGGTAAAGTCTGTTTGTTTGGGTTGATGTGTAAGATTTTGGTTCTATGCCTCCAATTGAACAATTGCGCACTTGAGCAATTGAACAATTATTGGAAGGCTAAGGTCAAAAGGGGGCTTGCTGGTATTGTAAGCCTTTCACCCATCACCTTTATTATCACTCCTGCAACTTATAATCTACCAATTTAAGCATTTTTACATGATTGTTTTTGAAGATAACAGGCTGATTATCAAGGTTGTCAGAAGGATTGTTGTATTCTTCCGCAAAATGATAATCTACAAACAATCCGTCAGTATTAGGAACCGAAAAAGAGCCTGCTTGATTGGTTTTGATAAGTTGAACAAGAAACTTACCCAAATCATTTCCTTTAAATGCATTCTTTTCAGGCAACGTACCATAAGTCTCATAAAACCGTCTTTCAAATGCTTTCGTTTGGGTATCTCTATGGATGACATCAGCAGAAGGAATGATGGTCTTTAGGTCATTTAATTTTTGATAATCAAGATTTTTAAACTTCATCCATTGGGGCATCCCGATAATTGTTGGCGACTCATCAGGCGCACGAGAAACAAATATCTTTCGGACGATAGAAGTCACATAATTTTGGCTTTTCCAGGCGGGGATGATGAATATAGTATTGGGCTTCAGCATCAACATCTCCTTTAAATCCAAATCATCAAAGCCAAGGTCAGTCTCATCTACTTCAATCACCTTCATCGGCTCCAAACTATTCACTAATTTATAGGCCTTTTGCAAACTCGTAATGGCGCGGTTATCTGCGCCATTTTTACGTTTAAGTACGACAAAATTATTAATGCCCCCAGTCTTCATTAAGTGAAGGATAATCGCATTCATATAGGTATCTAAGCTCGCAAAAGTTTGGATTACAGTGCCTTTTCCCGAAAGGGTATTAGTCTTAATCTCTGCAAATGGTGAAATCATCACTTTTCCTTTTTTTACGGACATTTGAGCAATCAATCCAGCATTTTTCTTGCGGTAGGGGCCGATGATAATATCGGCATTCACCAAGGCAGAGTTAGACTGTAGATTTTGTGTTTCACTGTATGATGCTTTGGTGTCTATTACGTTAAAGTCAATAGGCACATTATCAAAACTCGCATCTTGCATCGCCAATTTTAGACCTGCATAAAATTGAATAGCAATCTCTGATTTCGGTTTAATATGCTCGGCGGTTTCACTAAATTCATTGGTCAAAAAAGGAAGCAAAAGAGCTATTTGAACCGCTCGGTCAGATGGAATTTTATTATTATTCGGCAATGTATGAATCGGGGGTTGGGTGATTGTGTCCGCTTTCTTGGGCATGGGTGTTTTTACGACATCCTTATCTTTGGGCTTAGGATGTTGCCCCGATTCAGGTCTAGGGCCATTGGGATATTGCGTTCTAGTGGCCTTTTTAGTGCCACCGCAAGAAGAAAAAAGAAAGAGAATAAGAAGTAAACTCAAAAGTTTATTCCCATTCAATAGTTGCTGGTGGTTTGGTACTGATGTCATATACAACACGGTTTATGCCTTTTACTTTATTGATTATTTGATTGGAGACTTTCGCCAAAAATTGATGGGGAAGGTCTGCCCATTCTGCCGTCATCCCATCTGTGGAAACTACGGCTCTTAAAGCGACGACCTGTTCATAGGTTCGCTCGTCGCCCATTACTCCTACGGTATAAACGGGCAAAAGTATGGTTCCTGCTTGCCAAATCTGGTCATAAAGCCCAAATTCCTTCATTAGATTGATAAAAATGGCGTCTGCTTCTTGTAATATAGCGACTTTTTCGGGCGTAATATTGCCCAAAATGCGGATTCCGAGACCTGGACCAGGGAACGGATGGCGGTTCAATATTTGGTCAGGGACACCGATTTCGCGCCCTACTTTGCGGACTTCATCCTTAAAGAGAAGCCGCAACGGCTCCACAATTTTAAGGTCTAGTTTTTCCGGAAGGCCTCCTACATTATGATGTGATTTGATGGTTGCGGAAGGTCCATTTACGGAAACGGACTCAATGACATCAGGATAAATAGTGCCTTGTCCTAGCCATTTTATATTTTTAAGATGCTTTGCTTCTTCTACAAAAACATCCACGAAAGTCTTGCCGATGGCTTTGCGTTTTAGCTCGGGATCGCTGATGCCTTTGAGTGCATCATAAAATGGTTGTGCCGCACGTACCCCTTTGACATTAAGCCCCAATCCTTGATAGGATGCCAGGACTTCTTCAAATTCGCCTTTGCGTAAAAGTCCATTATCTATAAAAATACAAAACAATTGCTCGCCTATCGCTTGATGTAGGAGCTCCGCAGCAACAGAAGAATCTACGCCCCCTGATAGCCCCAACAAAACCCCTTCGCTGCCTACTTGCTTACGCAAATTTCTAATGGCTTCTTGCGCAAAAGCTTTAGGCGTCCAACCCCCTTGGCAGTGGGCAATATCAAACAAAAAATTCTTGAGTAATTGCCCCCCTTGCGTGGAATGATAGACTTCGGGATGAAATTGTACCGCATAGACCGCTTGCTTCGTATTCATCTTGCGATAAACGGCATTTTGGACATCTTCTGTGCTCCCGATTAGCTGATAATCCTTAGGTAACTCAACAATCGTATCCGAATGGGACATCCAAACTTGACTCCCTTCATCAATCTGCTCAAACAAAGGATCCTGCTCGACTTGATGAAGATGCGCCTTGCCATATTCTCTAGTGCCTGAAAAGGCTACTTGACCGCCATATTGATGGGCGATGTATTGCGCACCATAGCATATTCCTAAAACAGGTACTTTGCCAAAATATTGATCTAAATCTATTTTGGGTGCTTCATCATCCCTTACGGAAAAAGGGCTACCACTGAGTATAATTGCTTGAATATCAGTAGAATAGGGTGGTGCCTTTTGAAAAGGAATGATCTCGCTATACACTCCAAGTTCACGTACTCTCCTAGAGATAAGCTGAGTAAATTGTGAACCAAAATCAAGAATAATAACGCGTTCTTTCATGCGGCGAAGGTAATGATTTTTTGGGTCTTTTAGATGTATGGCTTCGGAAAAAATGAAAAAGCTAATGGGGCTTTTTCTACTTCGACGTAGCTTGTCACGCTTTTAACTTTCCAAAAGTTCTAAACTTTGGAAAGTGAAAAATATTTATTTCAAATATCTTTTAAACAAGGTCGGCAATTGTTTGACATTGATATTTTTGGCAACAATTTTACGATTCTTATCTAGCACATAGACTTCGGGAGTGATGTCCACAAAATATTTGGGATACCAGCTGGCATTGGTTGGGTCAAAAACATCCGTCCAAGGAAGATGAAATTTTGCATCAAACCCGCGCCATTCTTTTTCTGTTGTATTGGCCGCAATAGAGAATATATCAACTCCTTTTGGATGCCATTGTTGATAGATACCTTTAAGGATGGGGGTTTGCGCCTGGCAATGTTCACAATCGGGGCTATAAATGAATACGACAATGACATCTCCCTTTAGGTTATATAAAGTTTGGCTTTGGCCATTTCGATCATTAGCAGTCACATTACCCGCTTTTTTACCTATTAAGCTTTGGGTCATTTCAGAAGCTCTAGTCCGTAATTTTTTTAACTCTTCGGGTGTACTCCATGTCGCTTTCTCATCCGTAAAATACTTGCCAATAATATGAGAATAAACCGCTTCACCATCCATTAGATTGGTGTGTGCGGGTTCAAATTGTAAGGCGACCCAGTTGGTAATTGCTCTAAAATAAGCAGGATGGTCTCCCGCCTGTGTGACTAATTTGTCGGTATATTTAATGATAGAATCTTGTTGTAAGGGGATTAGCTCCTTAAAGAAACGCTTGATTTTATTAGCAAAAACGGGTGTTCTTAATAAGTCTTTTTCTGAAAAGTCATAGCCATCCCAAAAATGAACACGGTAGTCATATACTTGCTTGGTGGTGTCCAATAGACCATTAGGCTTGATAGGGTAGCCCAATCTTGGATTTTGCCCCCCAATCTTGAATTTCGTGAAAAAGTTGTTGGGATCTGATTTTTTGTAGCTTGTTATTTTTGCATCTACTTGATCTAACAAATGATTGTACTCTTTTAATGCAGATTTAAATTCTGGCGAGCTAGGTGGCAGGCTTAATTTTGAAGCCACCGCCTGTATCTTAGCACCAAGACCAGATGTCGCATCAAATTTCATCCCATCATAAAATAATTCTATACATCTAGAGCCTTTTACTTGTGCGGTTGTGGCAATATTGGTCATATCCCCAGAAAATTCAAATATCTGATCTCTATCCAATAAAAATTGAAGGGCTTTTTGACCCGGTAGGATAAAATAATAGAAGCCTTGCGGCAAAAGTCTCTTACGGGTAATTTCAAAGTGTCCGTTAGCGTCAATAACTGCGGAGTCAACAATAAACCTTTGATCTTCAAACATGCCGACCAATTTGGTTTTACCAGCAGGTTGATTTTTTAAGTTAAAAATCATCTGTAGGCTGTCTCCATTGGCGGTCAACTCAAGGACTTGCTGTTCTTTAGGGGCTTTTGGCGTGTCGCTCGATTCGGTTGTGCTAGAAGATGCGCAGGCAAAAATAAAAATCCCTGAAAGGAATAAGGTAAAAAGATACTTCATTTGTATTTGTCTTTTCGGTTTGGTAGTCGGGCAATATGCCTTACTATCTTAAGATACGGGCTTTTGACCCATAGGAGCTGGAAAAAGCTATACAAAAAAGCCTTTTCTTTGGGAGAAATGCAAGGGTTTGAATTTTCCTTGCTTGTTAATGATGAAATAATTAATGGACAAAAAAAATGTAGCGGACTAATATGCTGTGTATTAGTTATTTTTAGATAATAAAATATTGTAATATATTTGAAGCACAATCAAGTTTTGTTCTTATTTTTTCAAAAAAGTAGCCCTTGGTCCGAGATAGCCCGCATATTTTAGAGAAATTTCAAAAAAACTGATTCATCCTCCTGTTTGCTAAAGTATTAATCCGTAGAAAACTGTAACTATTTAGGTACCCGCAGATTTTTGCCACAAAATGCCCTTTTTGCGCCTG
>CAYTLX010000189.1:0-5095 GCA_964438645.1 uncultured Saprospiraceae bacterium
GATGGCATTCAATTTTTTAGAATCAATCAAATCTTTTACAGGAATACCTGCAACCGTGGTAAAACGTGGAAGTGGCACCATCGTGTCTCCATGTCCACCCATCAGTACGGCTTGAATATCTTTTGGAGAAACCTTCAAAGCTTCCGCCAAAAAAGAACGATAGCGCCCCGTATCTAGGATACCAGCCATGCCGATAACTCTTGAAGCGGGCAAGCCAGATGCTTGCTGTGCCGCATATGTCATCACATCCAATGGATTAGAAACTACAATGATAATTGGATTCTTAGAATGCTCCATGATGGACTTGGTCACCGAAACGACTATTTTAGCATTCGTAGAAATCAAATCATCCCGACTCATACCTGGCCTCCTTGGTACGCCTGCCGTAATAACAACAATGTCAGAATCCGCCGTTTTCTTGTAATCATCTGTTCCCATTATTTTGGTACTAAAATATTCGATAGGAGATTGCTCCCATGTATCCAAGGCTTTTCCTTTCGCCATTTTACCTTGAATATCTAACAAGACGATTTCGTTGGTGACATCGTATCTTGCCAAAACATTAGCGACAGTAGCGCCTACATTACCAGCGCCGACTACAGTTACCTTACTCATTTCTTTTTATTTTATGATTAAATTTTTGAGATTTCAGCTTTCGCAAAAATCCGATACAAATGTAGGTACTAATAACTATAAATCAACATATTAGTTACTTTTTTTACCCTAAAACATTGGGTTTTTGACCTTTCATCGATTTCTATTAGCCAAAACGTCAAATTATGGTCGCTAAAAAGACGAGCTCAAAGAAATTGTTTCTAGCAATAATTCCACCTGACTATTCAGTTGAACACTTGCACGCTTGCACAATTGAACCAAATAAGAAATTGGAGCCAAGTAAAATTTAAGTATGTTGACTTTGGGTGCAGGCTCAATGGTTCATTTTTACACATACAAAAAACATAAAATAAATTTTTGGAATAATATTTGTTTTAACTCATATAAACTTACATACACACAAAATAATTTACGCATAAAATACACACACTATGAGTACTAGTCTAAAAATTCTAGTTTCGGCTACAGCTGTAATTGGGTTATTGACTGTAACCGCTTTTCAGCAAAGCAATATTCTTTCTTACAAGGAAGTCATCAGCGCTCAAAAAATCCAATTGGACGAGCAGGCAGTGATTATTGACGACCAATTGATGGAAATCGAAGAACTTACCGTGGATAACACGTTACTTACAGAAGAATTAAATCTTGTCAGAGACAGCATCAGTATCCTTCAAAATGATTTGAGCATCCTTCAAAGGACTTACCAAAAAAGCAAAAAAAGCCTTACAGCTATAGAAAAAGAATTGGATGTCCGCCAAAAAGAGCTTGACTTCATCAAAGCAGAATTGCTTAAGAAAAAGTCTAAGTCTTCCCACGAAGCCGCTCTAAAAGAAAAGGTGGCTATGCTTGAAGATCAATTAGAGCAATTGGATTACCTACAGCAAAATGAAACGGAAGAAGCCGTTAAAGTCGAAGACAAAATGGATGAAGTAGAGACCGCCGTAGCCCAAAAAGAACAGACCGCAGAAAAAATGGTCAAATTGAAAGCCATTCTTGACAATACAATCATTGATTTTCGGGGTATCTCTCTAAGAACCGAAAGAGATGGCGACCATATTTCTAAGCTCAAAAAGAAGGGTAAAAACTGGAAATACACTTTTATCAATTTTGACATTCAAAACGCAATGCCTAGTTACTTAATCGGGGCTGAATTTGAATGGCGTATCACCGATATGGATACTGGAGAGCCTATCTCTTATATCGAATCCAACCAGGTGTATCCAAATGCCGAAGATGCGAAAGGTTTGCACTTTATCTATCAAGGTTATGCCGAAGAAATCGTATTCATCAATACCCAACCCAAAGAAGGGGCTAATTACGAGCTAAAATTGTTTTATCTTGAAGATGGACAAGACTACTACGTTAATGGCAGTTCTAGACCCATCGTCTTTGACAAGCAATGCATTGACTAAAAGAATCGAAAAGCACCCAAAATAACGGTAATTTTAAAATGCCGCCAGCTGAGTGCCTAAAAACAAGAAAACGAGTCTGATACATATCAGACTCGTTTTCTTTTGCAAAAAAAAGGGATACCAGCCGAAACCAATATCCCAACATACACTAATTGCTTATTTTTTGGAAGTATTCGCACCTATTATACTGTACAATGGACAGAAATTAATGACTGCCGTCAATAGTGCAATAACACCCACCACAACAGCGACAATGCCCAATGTACCTGTCAATACGCCAGAATAGTATAAGTAGCCCAATACTAAAGCCAATACAATTCTGATAATCTTGTCTGTAGAACCCACATTCTTTTTCATAATCAAGTTTTTTTACGGTTTTAACGCCGTGTTAAAGGAACTTCGCTTTCGCAGCGAAGCAATTATACAACAAAAGTAGGAGAATCCCAAAATATAGTACCGTGACTTTTGTTACGTTCAATAAAAAGTTAACTTCTTAACTAGTAATCAGCTTCAAAAACAGATGAACGGCGGTTCGCTTCGACATACCAACAACTACCGATTAATCACCATTTTTTGCGTAAGCACACCTTCGTCATTGGACAAACGGACGATATACACACCATTCTGAAAAGCAGAAGCATCTAATTCAATCGTCTGAATACCTACTAATTTTGCACCCAATGCTAAAGACTTCACGAGTCTTCCTGCTAAGTCATATACGCCCAACTCCCCTGAAAAAGATTTGGAAAAATCGAAAGAAATATTGGCTTTATCACTAACTGGATTAGGAGAAACCGTCATGGCGACTCCTTCCAACGTAGGGGCGCTAATGCCTGCAACGATACTACTTGTTTCTGTGCCATTCACAAAATCATACTTTGTCCCATTTTTCTTCCAAATAATAGTGGACAGTTCAATATTATTTGTATTCCATCCTGCGGCAACAGGGATTGTGAAGTCTGTCGAAAAAGTAGCATTTGCCGAAATCGTCCCTTGGGCCACTATCTCCCCAAAAGCAAAACCAGCCATATCATCCCGAAGTACTTTTTTGTGAACGGCATTATTGCCTCGGCCTGCTTGATTGTTTATCACTCCATTTTCTACGATATAGACATTCAAGTAATACTCTCCGGATGCTTCCGCAAAAAATTTAGATTTTACCGTAAGGGTGATTTGATTATTGTCCACAGATATATTCGTAGCAATGGCGTTGGCAATGGGTGCTTCTGTTGCATTTTGGTTGACACCAGACATAATCGCACTACGAATAGCGGACGAAGAACTACCTTGATCGACATTATCCAAATAAAATCTAGGCTGCCCCGCACCAGATAAATTACTATTGATTCCTTGTGTTGTTGGAGAAATCAAGTCACCGCTATAATGCATTGCCCAAATAATCGCCTTATCTTCATTATCATCGATAAGCTGTTCAAATAAATCCCAGCCCCATCCCCCACAAGGCGGACACCAAGTCGCAGTTTTTTTGATGATTAAACTAGATTGCGTTTGCGGTACTACTTCTTGAGCTTGCGCAAAAAAGCCAATACTCATGGCTAAAATTAAGAGTGTAATTTTTTTCATTTTTACCTTTTTTGTGAAGTGATTCGATTCATACTCACAAATATAGGCAATTACAATCCCTTTAAACCAAAGTAATCTGTCCTCTAGACAACATAACCATGTTTTCTTTCTCCAATCGCTTCAACAAACGGGAGATGACTTCTCTAGAAGTAGCCAAATCCCGTGCGATCTCACTATGAGATATTTTCAAGACAGGACTACCGACCGTTTCGGCTCGACTTTCTAAATAATTAATCAATCGCTCATCCAAGTGATGAAAGACAACCCCTTCAAAAGCCTGAATCAATTCATTAAATCGCATCCCAAAGGTCTCAAAAACAAAATTATACCAAGAAGGGTATTTTTTATTGACGGAATATAAAGAATCCACCGCAAGTGCAATAATCCCTGTTTTTTCTAGAGCAACCGCCTTGATTTCACTTTGCCCTTGCTTGATGGAAGAAGCCAATGTCATAGCACATGATTGTCCAGGTTTGATATAGTACAAAAAGGCTTCTCTGGCATCATCATCTTCACGAAAAACTTTTAGAGACCCAGATATGACCAATGGAATCACCTTAATATAGTCTCCCACATCGAGAACCACTTGGCCTTCAGGCACTTCAATATACTGGCTTTTTCCAGCAATGGTCTCAATCAACTCAAATTGCTGAAAAACAGGAAAATTTAGCCGCAAGGCTTTAGTTTTAGATTGTAAATCCATCCATGGGTTATAGAAGGGTGATTTTATTTCTACCGATCACAAGAATATCCTGTTTTTCGAGTTTTTTCAACAATCGAGAGACCGCTTCTCGTGATGCATTCAAATCCTGCGCTATTTCTTGGTGCGTGGATGTGATGGTATTCTCCCCGATAGCGCGTGCTTTTCGGTTTAGGTAATTGATCAAACGCTCATCCATTTTTAGGAAAGCAATCTCATCAATGGTCTGAATCAACTCCATCATTCTAGAATCATACGATTTCATGACAAAGTTTTTCCAAGAATGGTATTTCATCATCCATTCATCTACAAAACGAATAGGAATCGCAATCAACTCTACATCTTCGACCACAACAGTACGCACTTCACTTTTTTTGTGCATCATACAGCAGGAGAAAGCCATAGAGCAAGAATCTCCTGCATGAAGATAGTACAGAAATATTTCATTACCATTGTCATCTTCTCGCAAGACCTTCAACGTCCCTTTACTAATCAAAGGGACAAATTTTACATACGTCCCTATCTCCTGTGTTACGTCTCCCCTTTTGAACGTTTTTACGACCCCTTCTTTTAAGATAGCTTCCTGGAGCGGAATTTCTGCCAGTTGGTGGTATTTCTTGTTTAGTATTTCCTGAATTTTCTCTTTGTTGAACATACATAACCGTTTCGTCCCGTAAATGTACAAAAAAACTGGGGCTTTTAGTATTTCTTTTATATTTTGTCGCTTTGCTCCGTTCAATTTGTCGCTTTGCTCCGTTCAATTGTCGCTGCGCTCCGTTCAATT
>CAYTLX010000190.1:0-5084 GCA_964438645.1 uncultured Saprospiraceae bacterium
CTACCGCCGTTCACTCCCTGCGACCGCTGTCGCACTCGCCCCTACGGGATCGGTCTCGCAGCCCAGCGGCTACCGCCGTTCTCTCCCTTCTAGTACTGCCGTACTAGACCCTACGGGATCGGTCGTTCACCCCGCCAGCGGGGGAAAGTCTGTTTGTTTTGGGTTGATGTGTAAGATTTTGATTCTTTGCAATCATTTGAACCATTGCGAAGGTCTGACGAGATGCGTTAGGGGAAAAATGTAATTATAAATGGAAAAAAATATCCTAATAATCGTACCTTTGCAGCTTCAAAACTATCATCAAAATGAGTAACAAGTATTCATCGACCCATTTGGCACGCTATCTAGTGCTAAATGCATCCAAGAACACTATTGCAAAAGCTAAATTTTTTTATGCTCGGAATGGTAAAAAATTTGTAACTCTAAATCAAAAGGGGGACAGCCTTGAAGTCCTAGTAGATGATTATAGACCTTTTTTGGTGGCTGTAAGTCATTTTTTGGATGAAAACCGAATCGAAAGGCTTTGTAGTTGTGGTCGTGGTGAGTCCCGTATGTGCTTGCATCAAGCAGCGGTATTTTATATGTTGATTGACTTTTTAAAAAAACCTGAATTTATTCAGATGATTGAAGGTCAACTGACTATTGACAGCAAGCCACTACGAGAGCAACGGAATACCAGTCAAGCCCCTTTTGCCTTGGGTAAGTTAGCGCGGTTAGATAGGGATGAGATTTTTGCAATGGCTGATTCATCGGACTTCGGTAGATATGGTACGCATATTAGAATTTTCGATGAAGAAAATAAACTAGGTCGCATAACTTTTGAGCTTGCCCCAGACTATTGGTCTGAGAGAGAAGAAGTAGAATATTTTTATGAAGATGGGCAGTGGCATTCTCTGTGTACTTGTAATAGTTCCTGTCGTGGTTTGTGTTTTCATGAAGTAGCTGGATTATTGTATGTTTTGGAGTCTAAGCCTAGAAGTTTCTTTACCCAGTTGAGTTTGGAGCAGTATGAGCAGCAAAAGCAAGAATTAATCGAGTGGTCAGGTATTGCTGCCAAAAATTTTGACAAGAACTATGCGTTTGATTATAAGAAAAAAGCTTATTTGCCGAAAGGTAAATTAAAAGGGCTGATTAATTTTGCGCAAGCCAACGGGATTCAGGCAATCCCAACGATAAGTCGTCAACAAGAGATTCCCGTAAGGATACTGACTGAAAAACCTGAAGAAATATTTTATTTTGGTTATGTTGTGGATGTGATCAAGGATTTTGAGCGGTTTCCATTGATTGTCCCAGTACTTGGAATGGAAGCTAAAAAAGGGGGGCAAAAGGCATTGAAGAATTACTTTGATTCTCCAGACGTCTCTTTTGATGAATCAAAAACAGACAAAGCCCTTTTGATTAAAATTCGCTCAATGCACTGGATTAATTCAGGGCTTGATGTTATTTATTTTGATGAAGATAGCAAAGAATTTTTTCATGCTTTTAATGAAGCATTGCTATTACTCGCCAAAGAGCCATACAAGTATTTGCGCTATCGCAGATCGACTTATGATGAAAAAGTAAAAAAATCGGACATTGAGCCGATATTGGTCTCTTCCAGTCTGGCCAAGCTTTACTTTCAGCTTTCTGAAAACAAGGATTTTGTTCAATTAGAAGCCAAATTAGATCTAGGTCACCAGTCTATTTCTATCCCGATATCGGAACCTTCCAATAAGCTCATTTCTGCCTTTTTAGTGCTACATGAAGGCGTACTTTATGGGCATGATAGTTATAAACAGGCCAGTGCGCTTGCGCAAAAAATCGTCAATAATCCCATCTATAAAGCCAAAAAAGAAGACCTAGATTTATTTTTTGACCAAATCGTTCGACCTATCTCGGAGCAGTTTCCCGTAAGGGTTGGTACGTTAAAATCTCTGAAGAAGAAGAAAATAACCATGAAAGCCAAACAAAAAAGGATTTACCTGAGTGATATGGGTAATTTCGTGATTTTTGAGCCTGCAATCGTCTATGACAAAGAGATTGTTAAAATTTACCGCAAGGGGGATATTATCGAGAAAAATGGGGATACGGTGGAGTCTTATGGTCGAGATGTGGAGCAGGAGCAGGAGTTTATCGCTTTTTTGGCTGGATTGCACCCTGATTTTCCGTCTCAGACGCAGCATGATTTTTTCTTTGTGAACTACAAGGACATTCTGAAAGGCAATTGGTTTTATGACTTTTTTGAAAAAGTCGCAGAAGAAAAAATAAAGGTTTTTGGGCTCAATAAGCTAAAAAGGATGAAGTATTCTCCACATCGTGCGAGTATTTCTACCCATATCAAGTCGGGGCAGGACTGGTTTGATTTGGAGATAAAATTGAGCTTTGGTAAGGAGCAAATTTCTTTAGCTAGCTTGCGCAAAGCGGTCATTAATCAAAGCAAATTTATAGAGCTTAAAGGGGGCAAATTAGGCATCTTGCCTGAAGAATGGCTCAAAAAACTAGAGACTTATTTTCGTTTGGGGGTAGTTAAGGATGGAAAAGTTAAAGTCTCTAAGCACAAATTTACGCTGATTGATAGCTTGTTTCAGGATATTAATGATGCCGAAATTATACAAGAGTTAGCCACCAAACGAGCCAAAATCAAGAAATTTAAAAATATTAAGAAAGTGAAACTTTCGCAAAAAATGACCGCTGATTTGAGACCTTACCAAAAAGAAGGCGTCAATTGGTTGCATTTTTTAGATGAGTTTCAATGGGGCGGTATTCTAGCGGATGATATGGGGTTAGGAAAAACCTTACAAGTACTGAGTTTAATACAAAATCTTATTGACAAAAAACGCACCCCTAATTTAGTGGTACTACCTACCACGCTATTATTTAACTGGAAAAATGAGATACAGAAATTTGCGCCAGAGATAGACTATGTGATTCACTATGGCCCTGATCGGGACAAAAACTTGAAATCACTCAAAAAGCACGATGTCATATTGACTACTTATGGGCATATTATTCGGGATATTGAATTTTTGAAAGAACAGCAATTTGCCTATGTCATTTTGGACGAATCTCAGGCCATCAAAAATGTGCTTTCGCAAAGATATAAAGCGGTTTGCCTACTAAAAGCAGAAAATAGAATCGCAATGACAGGCACACCTATCGAAAATAATACTTTTGATTTGTATGCGCAAATGAACTTCCTGAATCCTGGATTTATGGGTACACAGGCAGGTTTTAAGCGGGATTATTCCAAGCCGATAGATGTGCTCCAAGATTCTGAAAGAGCCAAGGAGTTGCAAAAAATGATTGCCCCTTTCGTCTTGCGCCGAACCAAAGAACAGGTCGCCAAAGAGCTGCCACCCAAAATTGAAGATTTTATCTACGTAGAAATGGGCCCAGACCAACAAAAAGTGTATGATGCCTACAAAAATAAATATCGAGATTATCTTCTGGGTAAAATAGAATCCGACGGCCTGAATAAGTCCAAAATGTATGTCTTGGAAGGGCTGACCAAGCTTCGATTAATCTGTGATTCGCCCGCTTTAATCACTGAAGAAGACTATGCTGGGGAGAGTGCCAAAATCAAAGAATTAGTTCGGCACATCACCGAAAAAACCGCCAAACACAAAATGTTGGTTTTTTCTCAGTTTACCAAAATGTTGGCATTGGTTAAAACGGCACTCGATAAAGAAAATATCCCCTACGAATATCTCGATGGACAACGAAATCAAAAACAACGCCAAGCAAGTGTAGAAAATTTTCAAACCAACTCCGATATTAGAGTCTTTCTAATTAGCTTAAAAGCTGGAAATACGGGGTTGAATTTGACGGCAGCCGACTACGTGTATCTATTGGATCCGTGGTGGAATCCAGCCGTTGAAAGTCAAGCCATCGATCGTACGCACCGAATAGGGCAGAATAAGCATGTCATCGCTTATCGCATGATTGCCAAAGATACCATCGAAGAAAAAATCCTAAAATTGCAAGCTCGAAAGCGCAAATTAGCTTCGGACTTGATTCAGACCGATGAAAGTTTTATGAAGAGTATCAAGAAAGAAGATATTTTGGATTTATTTGCTTAGGCATACATTTATGTTGGGTGGTTTTCTTCGGGAAAGAAGAAGACAAAATCAATCACGATGGCACCATTCATAGTCGGTAGTCAGGGAAAGCTCAATAAATGCGAGTGTGCTTTATTTATCTTTCTTGTACCTGTTTAGGTGTCCCTATTTTCTGACTAAAAATAGGGGCAACTAAACAGTTACGAAAAATTAAGCCATGTAATTAAATTGTTATGTTTGAAATGATTTGTTTTTATAAAAAATAATTGTTTTCTTTGCCAATCAAACATACAAAATGAGAAATGATTTAAACAATCCACACGATAAATACTTTCGAACGGTATTGTCAAATGCGGAAATTGCCAAAGATTTTGTCAAGGCCTTTCTGCCAAAAGAAGTGATTGATGCTTTGGAGATGGAGTACTTTGAGCAAGTAACCGATTCATTCATAGACCAAGATTTGCAGTCTTCGATATCGGATATTATATACAAGACTCGGTTCAAGAATATGGAGCAGGATGTATTTGTTAGTCTTCTATTTGAGCACAAGAGCTATTGTGATACGGAGACTATTTTTCAACTGCATAGGTATTTGCCCAATATATGGGAGCATCAAGTCAAGCAGGGCGCCAAAAGACCTTTGGTTATACCATTAGTCATTTACCATGGCAAGGGAAAATGGAAAAAGAAAGGGCTAGAAGATTTTTTTTCGCTCCCAAACGAGTATTTTAGACAATTTTTGCCTATATTTGAGTACATTTTGGTTGACCTTTCGGAATATTCAGAAGAAGAAATCCTAGGGATGCATATTAATGCGATGGTGGTGAATTTGGCTATGGCTTTGAAGTTTGGTCGGGATAATGAGTATTTGATTAGACATTTTGACCGTATGGTGCACCGTTCTTTGGAATATGTGGATTATCAATTAGGCAAGAACTTTTTGGAAGTCACATTCGTTTATTTGATAAGCATCAACCAAATTTCTGATAAAAATTGGGATACCATGATTGAAAAATTACCAAAACCCGTAAAATCGAAGGCTATGAC
>CAYTLX010000191.1:0-5075 GCA_964438645.1 uncultured Saprospiraceae bacterium
CTTTAGCCGCGGCCTTTCGGAAAGCTCGTATTTCGCTGATTATCAACACCCTAACCTGAAAGGGAGCAAGGCTTATATTGACTTGTTGAAGGATGCTGGGGTGTTTGAATGATGGGATGATTTTACTGCAGGCTTAGGTATTCGAGAATTTCGAATAACTCCAAACGATGGCAAAAATAGGCCCAGCAATTTTTTGAGTATTTGGGTAGTTCTAGGCTTGTCCAGCCCCCAATTTTAATGAGCATTTAGCTCCTTTTTTGTGATATAGGCAAATTTAACTCTGTCTGCAGGGTAGATTCTCTAATTACCTAATTTTAGAAGAAAAAAGTAGTAGCTATTCATACCCTTTCTACGACCATCAACCACCATTTTAGGATTACTTCTATGTAAATGTGTTTTTAATCATCTGATTATCAATAGGTTATATTTTGTGTGTTGACCATGCTTGGACTTTTGCGAAAGTCAATCGGTTAGTTGAGGGTATTGTTTTATCTTTGATTAAAAGGAAGCCATGAAGTATTTTTTGATTTTGTTATTTTTGATGGGTTTGTTGCGTGTAAATGCGCAAGATGCTATCGTGCGCGATCCCGCAGGCCTTTTTATTAGTTTTAGCCCAGGGATATGGGTACCTGTTGGGAACTTGAAGCGAACTTTTGGGAGTAGCCCGAAATTAAATTTTGGCCTAGGTGCCCAAGGTAAAAAAGTAAAGCTTCAAATTGTCGGCGAAATAGTGTTTAATGGTGGCAATCAGCCCTTTAACTATGCTAGTAAGGATACCAGTTTTGTGAGTGGCCAGAATTTGACGATGGGGTCATTAGGGCTACAAGTAGGGCGTATGAAAAAGCTGAGTGCGACGTCTTATTTAGAAAAATTTGTCGGTATGGGCTATTCTAGTATCTCTATGGATGTGAAAAAACTAAAATCCGAATGTACGGGGTCTGATAACCATGTATGGCATTTTGGTGAGAATAATTGTGAAGGGTCTAGTAAATATAATTTTCAAAGTTTGGAGAGTTTTTATGTGACGGCGGGTGTTGGATTGCAAAAGATAATATTTAGGAAACGGGTACTAGGGGTTCAAGCAGCCTATCGTTTTACGCCATATTCTTGGTTTGGCAAGGTGGAAAAGGGATTTGGGGATAGTGTGGTTTCCACCAGTATTAATTTTAGGTTTTAATGTGTTACCATCCACAATTGGAAACTAAAGCCAAGGTGCAGTTGCTCGGATGCATAGCTTAAAACGACGAAGCACCATTTTTTTAGATACTCAGCCCTGCATCAAAATATCCTTCATCTTACGAATCGTGTCCGCAGGATTTTTGGCTTTAAGAATCCCCGAGCCAGAGACAAAAATATCCGCACCTGCCTTGGCAACTCTGGCAATATTCTCTAGCTTGATGCCGCCATCTACTTCAATTTCGATATGTGTGAGATTTTTTTCCTTTAGGATAGCTTTTAGGCGTTTTATTTTGTCGATGGTATTTTCGATAAAGGATTGCCCACCAAAACCAGGATTGACGGACATAATCAAAATCAAATCCAAATCTTGCATCACTTCTTCGATAGCTGATAGGGGAGTGTGCGGGTTTAGGGCGACACCAGCCTTGGCGCCTTTGGCTTTTATCTGATGGATTACTTTATGCAAATGTCGCTCTGCTTCTGCATGAATGGTCACATAATTGGCGCCAGCATCAATGAAGGCATCAACGATTAGTCCAGGAGTTTCGACCATTAAGTGCACATCAATCGGAATGGTCGCCACTCTTTTTACGGCTTTCAATACAGGGATGCCGATGCTGATATTAGGGACAAACTGCCCGTCCATCACATCAAAATGTAAAATATCGGCTCCTGCGGCTTCTAACATTTTGATGTCTCGCTCTAAATGGGCAAAATCGGCGGATAAAAGAGATGGCGCTATTTTTTTGGACTTCATGATGTTGTATTCTTGGGGAGATTATTTGGAGAGTACGGCTTTGACAAGGGCTTCGGGCGTTAATCCAAACTCTTTGTAAAGCGTCTTAATTGGAGCGGAAGCCCCAAAATGATCCAAACCGATGATTTTGCCATCCAATCCAACATATTTGTACCAAGATAAAGTCGCACCTGCTTCGATAGCGACCCGGTTTTTAATTTTTGCCGGAAGGACTTTTTCTTGATAAGCTTTGGACTGCATTTCAAAAGTATCCGTTGAAGGCATTGAAACGATTCTTACCTTTCTACCTTTTTTGTTCAATAATTTCTTGGCTTCTATAGCGATTTCGACTTCAGAGCCAGTGGCGATGATGATGCTTTGGAAGCCTTTATCTTCTGTCAGAACATAAGCGCCTTTTTGTGTTCCTTTTGCGGAAGCAAATTTTAATGCACGGCGATTATAAGTCGGAAGGCTTTGTCTGGAAAGCACCAAGCAAGTAGGCTTCGTGGTGTTTTTTAAAGCCAATTTCCAAGCTTCCACTACTTCGTTGGCATCCATTGGGCGGATGATGGACATATTGGGCATGGCTCGTAGTGATGCCAAATGTTCGATGGGTTGATGCGTCGGGCCATCTTCACCTAAGCCTATCGAGTCATGGGTCAACACATAGATTACTTGTATCTTCATGATGGCCGCCATCCGCATCGCAGGTCGCATATAGTCCGAGAATACAAAGAAAGTGCCTGAATAAGGGATGATTCCGCCGTGGAGGGCTAGGCCGTTCATAATAGCCGCCATGCCAAATTCTCTCACGCCATAATGGATGTATCTGCCTTTAGGATTTTGGGGAGAGAAGGCGGTTTCTCCTTTCGGAAAAGTCTTGTTGGAAGGGGATAAATCTGCGGAACCACCCATTAAACTCGGGATAAGTGGGGCGATATAATTTAAGACAGCTCCAGAAGAAGCCCGAGTAGCCATGGCTTTTTCGGAAGAGAAAGCGGGGATGTTGAAAGCGGCTTCGGGGATGTCACCTTTAAGTATTTGCTTAAATTCTTTGTTGAGTTTTGGGTCTTTTTTGGCGTGCTTGGCTAGGATCGTTTTCCATTTTGCGGAAGCAGCTTTTCCTGTTTGTTGTACTTTTGCTTTTAGCTTAGCCACGTCTTGGGGGACATAGAATTTCTTCTTTGGCGGAAGCCCCAAAGCTATTTTGGTTAATTGAATTTCAGATTCGGGGAAAGGCTCTCCATGTGCTTTTGCGGTGCCCGCTCGATTGGGGCTACCAAATCCAATAATCGTTTTGCAGATGATTAAGGAAGGTTTGGTGGTTTCTTTTTTTGCCTTAATGATGGATTGGGCAATTTGTGCATAATTGTGCCCATCAATTTCTTGAACGTGCCAGCCATAGGCTTCAAAGCGCATCTTGGTATTATCCGAAAAAGAAAGAGATGTCGGCCCATCAATCGTAATGTTATTACTGTCGTAAAATAAGACCAATTTGCCTAGTTGATTGTGACCAGCAAAACTGCAAACTTCATGGGATATGCCTTCTTCTAAATCTCCATCACCAGCCATCACGTACGTCATGTGATCCACAATCTTAGCCCCAGATTTATTGTATCGAGCGGCTAAAGATTTTTCCGCAAGGGCAAATCCTACGGCATTGGCAAGACCTTGACCTAAAGGGCCCGTAGTGGTCTCGACTCCTTTGGTCTCAAAATTCTCTGGATGACCAGGTGTTTGGCTATGCCACTGTCTGAAATTTTTTAATTCGCTCTTGGGTAGGGGATAACCGTAAAGGTGTAATAGGCTGTAAATCAACATACTACCATGACCGCCAGATAAAACAAACCGATCTCTATCGGGCCAATGGGTATCTTTGGGGTTGTGTTTCAAAAAATCTGACCAGAGTACGGTGGCTACATCTGCCATGCCCAAAGGCAAGCCTGGATGTCCAGAATTTGCGGCTCCTACGCCATCCATCGCTAGTCCACGAATGGTGTTAGCGATGTCTTTAAGAGCGATTTTTGTTCCTTTATGATTAGGTTGCTTTTTCATTTTGTCTCTAGTTTTTGCTTTCGCAAACGATTTAACGGTGGTACAAGTTGCACCTAGGAAGGGCCAATGTAGAAAGAGAAAAGCCCAAAGTGTAAAACTACGGAAAACATGTAAATTGGAGATGATATTCTAAGTTTTTTTGGAAAATATAACGTTCCCGTGCCCTTTTTTATGCCTGAGTGGGAACACTTTATTCTTTTTTCTCATGGTATAATATTTGCAGTTTGAGTATTTATATTTTGAGATGTTATAACAGATACCATGGGAATAATTGCACAGTATTTAAGGGTTTCGGAAGATGAGTTGACTTTGTATCAAGCGAAGAGTGTTTTTTTGGAGAAACGAATGGAAAGCAGAAGGGACGATACAGAGCATTGGTTAGACATTGACAAGGTTTGGGATGGCATCATTTATCTGCTGACGGGTGATGGGTTAGAAAAAGCGAGTGGTCAATTATTGCAGGTTATTGTGGGTACAAGATATATTGATGAGCGTCTCGATTTTGGATGTGGCCCAGCACATTATTTGGATGCGGACGAAGTGCAAGATTTATACGAAGAACTATCCACTTGGGACGAAGCAAAACTCTATAAACGTTTTGATGCCCATCAGATGAGAATACTAGGCATACTCCCTGATGCTTGGGGGGATGATGAAGCTTTTAATTACCTTTTAGAATACTTTAAACAGATTCAGGCTTTTTATCATAAAGCGGCTATTAATCACGAAGCTATCGTGGGGGTGATGTCCAGTGAGCAGGAGAATCTGGTGCCTGATGAGCAGGAATCCACTCCTTTCTTTCAGCAAATTATGAAGCATGTTTCGAGCAGCCTAGTTGTCGAAAAGGTAGTGCTTTCCATAACGGTTGTGGCAACTTTTGCGATGAGTTGGCAGGTAGGGACTTTGTTTGGGATTGGCTGATAGGGCTTATGCATCAATAAAGTAACTCAAGTTTCAGTAAAGCGATTTAACGGTAAAATGGTATGACGATAGCGTATTTGCTTATCTCCTGTGGTACTGGTCTAAGGTAAATGAATAAGGGGCAAGGGCTTTTACCAAATATCAATTATTCTTATTCGCTTGTGAATCAAGCAGATAATTTCCA
>CAYTLX010000192.1:0-5057 GCA_964438645.1 uncultured Saprospiraceae bacterium
AACGAATTTTACCAGGCTCATTATTTTGCGAAAGCAAAAAAATCAATAAATCATTGGTGGGATCTTTTGGAAGTGAACATAATGCGGCATCCGCAAATATAAATCCACTATCCATGTCGTAGGCAATAGAAATATGGGCGCTACCACGCCGTAACTCCCACAAATTTGATGCCACATAACACTCCTGACTCGGGTAGCCTAATTCTGCAAGTATATTGTTGATGATATTTTCTATCCCTGATATTTTTTTCATATTTAATAATTATGCTATTTGGGTGTAAAATTTATCTCACCGACCATCTCCAGATAGCTCTTGCCAAAAATTGCTGTCGATTCAAATTCCAACAGGTATGTGGGTGCATCCATGTAAGGAAATCTTGAGTCATAGGCGGACAATACAGCCTTTACTTCTTTTTTGATAACTGAAGCAGTGAGCTTCCTTTCGGAAAAAATCCAATCGTCATACCCCAACTCCTTAAACAATTTTGGCTCGCGGATACGATAATAAAGCAAGAACAAATCCTTACAAGGTGGCGGCACGATAAAATTAAACAGCAAATAGCCAATAATAAAATCCACAATCGCCACGGCATATTCATCATATCCCTTTTCGAGATACCAATCCATAGTGGGCAACTCGGAGTTGATGGTATCTCTCACTTGGGCGGATTGTATCACAGGATTAAAACTAAAAGTCGCATCCGTATGATACAGCTCTTGTTTTATCTGCTCCGACTCCATTTCGAGTATTTCTTCAAGCATAGTGACTATTTTACGATTAATCTCCTTGGCATCCATCGTTTGACTCGAAAACGCCAAACCATCAATTTTTTCAAAATAATCCATCAAAACCCCTTCGGGCTTTACCAAAAAATCAACTTTATAGACTGCCGCTAAGAGCAAATATCGAAAAGCACTAGGATACTCTTCGGTGTCTATTTCATGCTCATCTCTGACTTCAAGTACCTTGCGGAAAATCCTTTGCACAAAATCACACAACACTTCCTTGGTGGTATCTGGCAGCGGCTCATTCAAATGCCCATATTCTGATGTGGACAAATGATATTCACTCAGAAGCAAATCGTCTTTTTTGTCCGCTGCTAGCGCCAATTCGCGCAAAACATGGTACAATTTATAGGGAGAAGTTAATTTGGCGGGTAAGTCGGCGATTAATTTCAGTACATATTCATCGTCTTGAGATTCCAAGGCGAATTTGCAAAACTTCAGGTTATAATTTTCTTGTAATAACTCTACAAGCAGCCTAGAAGGGTAGTCTTTACTCCTAATTAACACTGCATGAGCATGAATAGATTGCGCATTAATTGTCCCAAATATTCTTTTAGACCCTTGAATCAGCTCAAAATTCATCACGCCATGTAATTGAGAAACGGTAATATTTTTCCCTTTCTCATTCTGCAAATATTTAAAAAATTGCTGAAAAGCAGAAAATCGTTTTCCTTGATCAAAAAGCAACAAAGACGCTTCCCAATATTGATAATTTTCTGTAGGCTTAAAAGCATCGCTAAAGCGACCAAAGTCCAAGATGTTGATCTCTTTTCCTTGTCTTTTGTCTTTTTTCTGCCTAAATCGCCCTAACCAACCCATTTATCTACTTGTTTCATTAGCAGTAACTGTTTCGGTACCCACATATTTTTGCCATAAAATGCCTATTTTCTGCCTAAAAATAGGGGCACCTAAACAGTTACCATTAGCAAATATAGGTTTTTTTGTGGACTCAAGAAGTCCTGTTTTTAAAAACTAAAAAAGGTAGTTGCCGTTTGGCAACTACCTTTCAATTTTTTCTCTAACAGGATGACAAAAATGCCATCCTGTTTTCGTAGAGTTAATTGGAGTAACTCAGAAACTTATTTCAATTTGAAACTTGTGCGGCCTGTCACATACCCTTTATTAAAGATTTCTACTTCATAGACACCTTTCATAAAATCCGTTCCAGGATTCCAACCGACACAAATATCGTTTTGTACTTTATTGTCATATTGTACTTCTACCTTCTTAGTAAAGCGAATCTCATCACCCGTATCACTAGAAGTTACGGTACCAGACCCCATGCTTTCAATAGCCAAAGTCTCTCCCATTGGGTTGATAATTCGGACATAAAAGGTTTCTGTGCCACCATCTGTCACACGGTTAGCATCTGCATTAAAACAAACATTTACTTTGTCAATGCTCTTAGCATAACGCTTCTTTACCTCCTTACCAGATTTTCTGATTTTTACAGGAGTAACCGCAATTCCCACAGCTTTGATCGCCGAAGCTGCTGTCACTTTCTTGTTTAGCATTTCATTAGTAGAAGACAACTTTTCTTTGGTTGCTTCTAATTCAGATTTTGCTGTTTGTAGAGTTTCGTTGGCAGCAGTAGTTTCTTCTACTTTAGAAGTCAACATCGCTTTATCCTTTGACAAGCCTTCATTGGTGGATACTAATTGGGCATTTTGCTCTTTCAACTGATTGATTTCACTAACATATTGTGCCAGTTGAGTATTCATCGTTTCGATTTCAGCTTTTGCTTTCTTCAAATTTCGTCCATTTCTAATTAAGCGAGCAATTTTCTTCTTTTGAGCGGCCAATTTTTCTTTTTGTCCATCAATTAAAGTATTAAGCTCTGCATTGCTCGTACGCATTTCGTCTAGCTGGGCATTGGCTTCATCAAAGTTCAGTTGTAATTCTTCCAGAGCAGCTTCTTGCTTTGCACTGCTTTCTGTGAGTGTAGTATAGTCACTTTGGATGGTATTTTTGCTTGTAAGCAGATATCCATTTAAGCCTAACAAAGCAACAATGGCAATTCCTGCCGCGATTAGAAGATTCTTGTTGGTCTTCTTTTGATTAGTAGTACTCATATTGTGGTTTTTTTTTGAAAAAAATCAAATTTTAATTTACACTGTTTCTGTGTAGATTTGGTATTGAAACGAAAAAGTTAGAAAATACCCTAACTTTTGTCCTTCTATTTTTTATTTTTGCAATTGTTCATGCAGCCATTCGATTCTTAGCATATAATGCCTGCTTATTTGCAAATATTGTGCAAAAGTAACTAATTATCAAAACATTAGACATGATTCAAGGTACTGATTTATCCAACATTCTCTTTTTGGACATCGAAACGGTGAGCCAATATCCTAAATATGACCAACTTTCAGACCGACTAAAGCCTTTATGGGAAAAAAAAGCCAAAAGTATTTTACGAAAGTATGACGAAGAGCTGACAGAAGAAGAAATCGCTCAAACTTACACGGATCGAGCCGCTATTTTTGCCGAATTTGGCAAAATCGTCTGTATTTCTGTGGGATTTATCTCTAGAGACAAAGACAGCCTAAAGGCCACCTTGCGGCTAAAATCCTTTGCCAATAAAGATGAAAAAACACTCCTTCTAGAGTTCGCCGAATTATTAAATCAGCACTACAACAACCCCAACAAACACGGTATTTGCGGACATAACATCAAGGAATTTGACATCCCATACATTTGCCGAAGACTCATCATTAATCAACTGCCTTTGCCCGCTATTGTAAATATTGCAGGCAAAAAACCTTGGGAAACCAAACACTTGATTGATACTTTGACACTTTGGAAGTTTGGCGACTACAAAAATTATACTTCTTTGAACTTGCTAACTGCTATTTTTGACATACCTTCGCCCAAAGATGATATTGACGGAAGCCAAGTAGGCGTCACCTTTTGGAATGAAGATGATGGCTTGGAACGAATCACCGCCTACTGCGAAAAAGATGTCTTGGCTACGGCTCAATTGTATATGCGTTTTTCGCTCTCCCCTTTGATTGATGATGAAAATGTCATTTCTATGACCTGAACAATAAAAAATTATGACTCCTGAATTAATAATTCCCCAAGACCAATTAAAAGCGGGCGACGTGCATTGGCAAAGTCCTTCCAATATAGCCATTATCAAATATTGGGGCAAGCACGGTATTCAGCTTCCGCAAAATCCATCTTTGAGTTTTACCTTACAGAATGCTTTGACAGAGACCAAGCTTTCGTATGCTCCTAAAGATGCTCCATCCACAGGGATTGAGCTAGATTTTTGGTTTGAAGAGCAGCAAAACGATGTTTTTGGTGCCAAAGTCGCTCAATTTTTGGAGCAGCTCATTCCTACATTTCCTTTTTTGGAGCAGCTTTCGCTAAAAATCCAATCGGTTAATTCTTTTCCACATTCCGCTGGCATTGCCTCTTCTGCTTCTTCTATGAGTGCGCTTGCGCTTTGCTTGTGTTCGATGGAAGATCATTTTTTTGGTACTTTAGGAGATGATACCGCTTTTGACCGCAAGGCATCAAACATTGCTCGCTTAGGCTCAGGGAGTGCTGCTCGTTCTATTTTTGCAGGGGCAGCCGTTTGGGGCAAAACCGACCTTGTAGAAGGCGCATCAGATGAATTTGCCATTTCTGTAGAAGAGCGCTTACACCCTATTTTTAAGACCTTCCATGATGACATATTAATTGTAAGCGATGCCGAAAAAGCCGTTTCTAGTCGGGCAGGCCATGCCTTAATGAATGACAATCCATACGCCAGTACCCGTTATGCGCAAGCCAACCAACGACTTGGGGAGCTACTCCCAGCATTAGAAGCAGGAGATTTAGAAAAATTTGGCGAAATTACCGAGAATGAAGCCCTGACGCTTCACGGATTGATGATGACATCTAATCCATCTTATTTATTGATGGAGCCCCAAACCATTTCAATTATTCAGGCGATTCGTCGGTATCGAGAAGAAACCCAAATTCCTGTTTACTTCACTTTGGATGCGGGGCCGAATGTACACCTATTGTACCCCGAAGAGCATATTGCAACGGTTCGTGGATTTGTACATGGCGAATTAGCCAGTATGCTGCACGATGGCGTCTATATTCCTGATTTTGTGGGAGAAGGCCCAGAAGAAGTCTAGGGTGTTCAAATGTTCAAGTGCGCAGTCGCTCAATTGAACTAACATCCGTACAAGATGACGCAAAATTCCCTATTTATCGCATTCAGCAACCCCTTCTTATTCCCCTTACAAGCGGGAACGGTATGGCAAATAGAAAATTTT
>CAYTLX010000193.1:0-5052 GCA_964438645.1 uncultured Saprospiraceae bacterium
TCAAAGGGGGTTTCCAGCCAATTGGCGGAAGAAGTATTGCCATTGCTCCAATTAAAATTATAAGGCAGCGTCCCCCCCACTCCTTCACCAATTATTTGCCCGTCATTGATACCCTTACAATGAATATTCTCTACTAGAAAAGGAGTTACTTCAAAGTCCAAATCCGTATTATAAATGGTCATCGGTTTCACATAGGTCGCACAACCATTCAAATCAGTAATCACCATACTATAAACCCCTGTATCCAGATTATAAATATTTTGGGTGGTATCGCCATTACTCCAATCAAAATCATAAGGCAAAACACCCCCCAACACACCTACTTCAATACTTCCTAGGCTAGCTCCTTGCCCACAAGTTGCGACCATATCTACATGACCTACCTGAGCAATCATCGAATCTGGCTGTTCTACTATCGCTTGCGCAAATTGCTGACATTGATGAGCATCTGTTACGGTCAATTGGTAAAAACCCGATGGAACTCCCACTAAGTCATGAATAGTATCACCTGTATTCCAAAGGTATTGATATGGACTGGTTCCACCCGTCTGATAGCCAAAAACACTGCCTGATGCTTCACCAAAACACTGAACTGGATCGGTCAACATTTCCAATTTCAAAGAATCGGGCTCCGTAATTTGAATACTATCCAAACTACCTTGACACCCTTCATTATCGGTTACCGTCACCGCATACATCCCTGCGGAAAGATTGTCAACAAACCAACTTCCCCAACTGAATTGATAAGGAAATTGTCCTCCTATCGGAAAAATAGAAGCATATCCATCCGACAATCCATTGCAGCTTACTGAGCGTATGGAATCTGCTAACAACTGAATATGCTTCTGATAAGATAGCCCCATGACAATCGTATCTGAATGACACCCTAGATCATCTTCCACGACCAATGAATAAATCCCTTCTCCCAAATTCTGAATGGTCGGCCCTTCAGGGAAACCTGCCCATAAATAGGATAGGCTTCCAACGCCTCCTATGCCGACTGCCGATAGTACTCCATCATCAATGCCTTGACATTTGGGCTGAATGACATTCAAACTAGTTAGCTCTACCTTGGCAGACGTCAATAACTCTACACTTGCCGTCGTCTCGCAACCATGCGCATCTTGCAAGGTGCATGAATAATTCCCCGCCCCCAATTGCTGATTAATTCGCCCAGCTAACAGTGTATCACTCCAGATATAATTATAATTTCCGTCTCCACCAAAAGGCTGAATCTCAATAACTCCGCTTTCTTCGCCATAACAATCTATATGTGTTAAGTCACTGGTAAAGCCCAACGAATCAGGCTCATCAACTGCCACCTGAATAGGCCCCATCAAACAACCATTAGCATCTTCAACTTCACAAGTATAAGAACCAGGCAACAGGGATGTAATCGAATCTCCTGAGACAGACATGGGCCCTGTCCAAGTATAGTTATAGGGTTTTATTCCCCCAAATACATTTAAGGCTATCGAGCCATCTGAAAGCCCAAAGCAACTTACATCCTTTTGTTCCGCAACAAAAATTTGAATAACATCTGGTTCGGACACCGTTATATTTTCAAAAGACAAACTACAATTTGCATCTGTAACGGTTACATTATACACTCCAGCGGCTAGATTTGCTCTATCTTTTGTTGCAATACTACTGTCAGCCCAATGATAATTAGGATTAATACCCGTAACATTCAGCAGAATGGCTCCATCCGTGCTACCATAGCAACTGACATCTACTACTGTGTCTAAATTGACACTTAGCCCAGGCGAGTTGATGATTATTCCTGAAAAGCTAGCCATACAACCGCCAGGTGAGCTATCGGTTATCTGGATGTTATATGCGCCTTGCGGCAAATTATTAACAAGTACGCTCGTCACATTGGATTGACTGCCAGAAATTGGCCCATCCCAGTTGATTTGATAAGGGGGCGTACCACCATGCGGAATTATCTCAAATTGCCCATCCGCTCCCCCACAAGAAGATACATCTTGAAGATTATTTATCTCAATATTGGTCACCACCGAGTTATTACCCACATAGACTGTATCAAAAGAAGTACACCCCGTAACATCCGTTAGTCCAACCGATAATAAAGAATAATTACCTGCTGTCGAAGCCGTTTGCGCAAGCGCAATCTGTGTATCAAATCCATTGCTCCAATTAAAAGTATAGGGTGCCACTCCTTGCACCACTCCCGCTTGCAACACTTCGATTTCATTTGGACATAACTCCACCGTATCCGCTAACGGCAATATCTCAACATCTGGGGTTTGTAGTATCTGAAAATCAACTTTCTTGGTGCCCACACACCCATTGGATGTAGTAGATTGAAAATAAATACTACTATATGTCTCTGCATACACCGTATCCATTGATATTTCATTGGCAATGACCAAAGGTAGTCCACTATAGGCTTTGGTAACAATGGCTAGCCCTACCGTATCTTCAATGGTCAAAGACGAAATCAAAAAAGGCTGTTCAGAACAATGCGGTATAATCGTATCAGGCCCAATATACGGGTTGGGGTTAATGATGATATCTATGGGCACTCGATCACTTTTACAGGTATATCCCTGATTAGTCACTGAATCAATCACGAAAACGGGCTGCCCATTAATCAAATTAGGTAGCGTAACATTTTGTCCTACGGCTAGCAGATTACCACTTTCATTAAACCAGTAATAGTCTCCAATGGGAGCTGAATTGACACTTATTTGATGGGCTTCGTTTTCACAAAAATAAAGCAGTGAATTTACATTTGGATTGTCCAGTATCGCATCATCGGCCATCCCGTTACAATTCTCATCTTGCTGATTACATTTTATTTCAGGTGCCGAAGGATAAGCCAAGCCATTATTATCGTCACAATCGGTACTATCTAAGACATATCCAACAGGCGGTACGCTTCCGCAAAAAGCAACTGCATGATCGATATCCCCAAACCCATCGCCATCTAAATCTGCAAAATACATACTAGGTGGACCTAGATCCAAGGTATTTCCATAAAAAATCAACTCATCTAAGGCCATATCTCCTGTTGAGCCACCCCGTACCCCTTCAAATTTTAATTGAATGGTCTGACCGATATAATTCGACAAATCTATGTAATGTTTTTGCCAATCACTGCCTTGAGCACCAGATGCCACCCAAAGTGTATCCCAAGTACTTGTCGATGTCACGTGTCCTAGTAGTCTTAAGGTACCAATCTTTGACCCTTTCATGTGCGTTTGAAAGGAAAAAGCACAATTGGGGGACACATTATTACCCACAAAAATACAATTAGACTGCAAAACTGACAAGGCGCCATTTCCGCAAGGATAAGAAGTTTCTGTATAAATATAATTCCCACTACCCGAAACATCCGCATCTGGCCCAGTATTAAAAGAAGGGGTTTTACCAGATCTTACCACCCAATCATTATCATCATTAGTGGCATTGTGCCAAACACCTGTCAAATCACAGCCCACATGACACTTGGGGGTACAAGCTGATAAGTCATCGAAATCCGTGGAAAAAGCGGGGTCTGCACAATCAGTACTAAATAAAAAGCAGGTATTCAGGCTAAAGCTGTTACCACATTTGGAGCGCAAATAAACATAGTATTGGGAAGAAGCTGTTAAATTCTGTAAAAGCACATCCCGCAATGCCCCGTCAACCGCAACAAGGGAATCTCCCCCACCCAATGCTCCGCTGGTACCTGGCACAAAATCAGTTACTCCGTATTCAATAAAAACAGAGTCTGGATTTACATCCATCTGCCATGCTATCTCCCCAAAACTACCCCCGACTAACGAAGTTTCGGGTGATTTAGGTGCAGAACAACTTATCGGCAAAAAAACTAGCTCCGCATACTCTAAAGTGCCAAAATCACTAATTTGGGCATCGCATATCTTCAATTTCCAAACCGAATTAGGATCTTCTCCAGTAGCATTCAGCAGGGACAAAGGCTCTTCGGGGCGAAAAGTCCCAATATAATTGGTAGAATCATTGGCGGTTGCCACAAAATCCCCAATCTTGGGCGCACAAAAATCATCCGCAAAAACAGTTAACGCTTGGCAGGTGCTGTCATAGGGGTTGCCATAATTATTGTATTCATAGCCATTTCGCTCACTCAGCTTGATCGATGTGCCGTCGGGTCCTATCAAAGAAATAGTCAAATCTTGGTTATAAGTATGTCCAATCAATAGTTTTAATTCCTTCAAAATAACATCTGTGCCAAGCACTTGACCTGGAGCATTTGTCACATCTATATAAAATTCATTGCTATAATTACAGGATGCATTAGGTATATCCAAGTGGACATCACACATCGTGGGATTAGGCAAATGCGTAGAAAATCGAACAAGATTAGACCAATCACTCACCATACCATTACACAATGCTCTCACCCGAAATGTATAATCCGTAGCAGCCAATAACCCCGTCCATGTATAACTAGAACCCGTGGCAATCTCATACATTGCGGTATCTGCATCAGCTATTAACTCTAAATCAAAAGTATCCGCGATACCCGAAATCCATTTTAGTTTTGCACTAGAAGTGGTCAAGGAATCAGGAGCTTGCGCAAAAGGAGCATTACAGCTTTGGGAAAAAGCAGAGTTAATGAATATAAGCATAAAGAACCAGATACTCAAAAAGGCATAGCATACTGGTCTTCTAAGTAGATCGCTACTCATAGAGAATGTCTAGTTAATTTGGGATATTGAGCTCATTTCAGCAATAGAAACAAATTCAAGACATAAAATTACAATCTTTTTCAATAAGATGCTTACTCTAAACTTACGGAAACTGCTTTTATGCCATTATTTTAAGACAGAAATAGGCATTTTTATGTAGGTGGAAGCTTTGGTATGGTACAGCGGTCTAGCGGTAAATTGGTAAATGATGGCGCATCTGTTTAATTTCTGTGGTATAAGTCAGAGATAAAGAGTTAAGAACCACAGCTCGAAAGTTGAAGGAAGACTTTTTTAACACAGCGGTTATCTCTTTTTGATCTCCAAGCGTATTTTCCTAATGAATTCAGCATTGACGTCTAGTACATCCATGATTAAA
>CAYTLX010000194.1:0-5050 GCA_964438645.1 uncultured Saprospiraceae bacterium
AGCAAATTATAATAAACCATTTTATTGGGCGGAAGCTTCGGGATGAGATTCTGATTCGGATTGTAGGGGCAATTTTCCGAAAGGAAGTATTCTTTTTGATCAATCCTTGCTAGCATGAAAGCGGCTCTAGCTTGTAACTCTTCATCTTTAGATAGCTCTAGTGCCTTGCTGAAATAGAGTTTTGCTTTAGACAAATTGTGATTTTCTCGATTTCCGAAGGTAGATTGTGCAGACGGATATACATCGTCAAAAGCATAGTACCAATTGCGGCCACTCCGAAAATAATCGGTGGCTTCCCATGCTGGCCCGAAGTAACTCATGTTGTACCAAGCCAAGCCTAAAAGATAAAAATACTCTGGGCCACGGGTAATGTCTGCACGTGCACGGTAGTCATATTCTACCAATTTTTCGATGAGTTCTGCTTTGGTATCGGCGGTGGTATCCGTTATGGGGCAAAAGACACAATCCCTAAAATCTTCGGCAAAAGCAGAGTACATTTTTGTAGAACGCTCGGCTCTTGGCACCAAAGAATAGGTTTCTTTGGCGGCTTCAACTTGACCTTGGGATAAAAGCAATGTAGCCTTAATTTCTAATAATTGACTACGAATAGAAGTGTCGGCTTTTAGAATTAGCGTCTTTTCGAGTCTCGTTGGATTCTCCTTTTCGGTCAGCTGAATCAAATTGTCTAGGGCGGCAAAATCAGGGTTATATTTTAAGTCGTCGATGGAGTGCGTCATTAGGATCGCTTTTCCCGGAAGGGAATCGACTAGGTACAAATAGGCCAAGCGCTCTTTTAAAAACAAACGTAAAGCCCGATTTTTTTTGTAGATTTCTGAAGAAATCATCAGGTTATACAAGTCACTTTCCGTTTCGGTGTTTGCCTTTTGATAACTACTGATTTTGATGATGGTCTGAATGGTGGTTATCTGTTGTGCCAAAACAGGGTCGTCAGTCTGTAAGTTATTAAAAACAATCTCTGCTTCGGGCCAATTTCCTTCGAGTAGGAGCAAGTAGCCTTTGGATATGTTCCAAACCAAGGGATGGTTTATTTGTTGGTCTTTGACGGCTTGGTCAATGAGTTTTTTGAGCTGCTTGAGTTGTTTTTTCTGATTTTGGGTTGGGGGTCTGCCTTGGGCATTTTGGTTAAATTCTGCACCTAGAAAAATGTATTCCATCCGCTTCATTGCTTTGATGAGTAGTGGCTCTAGTGACGAATGCTTAGGGTTTAGCCGATAAATAGCTTCCATTTCTGTGATGAGTCGGCTGCGGGATTGGCTTGCGCGAATGGCATACATGTTGGCTTTTTCATCATTGGATTGGCATAGGAGCATGGCTTTACCCCATTGCTCATCGTTATCAATATGAAAGCTTTGGTAGGCAGAAGTGCGCTTACTAGGGCAGTTTTGGAATATCTGTGCAAAATGATAGGCGGCTTCTACTTTTTGGTTGGTTTTTATTTCGGCACCAGCGACATGTCCCAATATCCACCAATTGATGATGCTATTCAACTTGTCAATCTTGGGCAAAAAATAATCTCTTAGCTCGAATACTTTTTTATATTCCTTGGCATAATGTGCCAGCCGGATCACTTGATAAGCAATGCGCAATCGAACAAAGTGGGAGCTGGTATGTCTAAAAAGCTTCCCGCCTTCCTTCATTAAGTCGTGTATCGCATCTAAATCTTTTTCTTTCTTTTTCCAAGCATCACTTGAAGCGACCACGTGGGGCTCACATTTTTTGGCAAAAATTAGATAATCCGCCACTTCTGTGCAGCCCATTTTTTGATTCGCTTCCGCAAAAGTATTGCCACGCAAATCAATGGGGAGCGGCAATTTAGGATTGATGGTCGCCGCTCTTAACTCTTCCAGTTCGATGATAGAAGTCTTATAAATCACTTGAAAAACGTCTTCTCTCAAGGCGTTTTCACAATAGCGACTCATCCACTCTTCGACATTTCTATTGGTTTGTTGATCGGTATTCAGGAAGGCAAATTCAAAATTGTCGAAAGACACAGAATAAGGCGCATAAATCGAAGCAGTATCAACGATGCTTGGCTCAATAAAAGAATAAGCGGTTGCTTCGGGAACGTTTCCGCAGGCATCAGCGACTCTTGTAGGAAAGAGTAAAAAGATGGTTAAGCCACTAAAAAGTAAAGCCCATTTGAAGAATTGTTGGGAAGTCATGCTGCTTTTGTCATTTAGGGTACAAGATACGGAATTTTTAGATTTTGGCCCTTTTTGCTCTTTTATTGATGATGGGACGATGGTAAAGGACAGTATCCGCTGCAGCGATAGAGAGTCTGATTCCTTACCTATTATCTGCCCGACTATTCTTTGGTTACATCCACAATTTCATTTTGTTTGTAAAGATTTGGTAAAAAGCCAGATTTTATTCGAAATTGACTTCTTTTCTTAATTTTTGGCTTCGTATTTATATTTTCCAATTTTATTCCTGGGTCATAATAGATGTTCCCTTTGGCCATTTCTCGCAAGAACAACTGAAAATCAGTTCCAGTTCCAAGTGTTATTTCGTGACCATATTTATATTTTCGACCAGTATCTTTGTTGAGCAAAGATGGTACATAACAGGCTTGGTTATGTTTTCTATTCCAATGCAGGAGCATTGAGCTAAAACTCCAGGATGCTGCTTCATTTTCACTACTATCAATAAGCACAATCCGACCATTAGTCGAGCGAATTTTGCCTGAGTCCACATCAAAGCCAACCAATTTTAATTCAAGATTAGTTAAATGATGTTTGATATTAAGTCTATGTATTCCACCGAAGTTCAACCTATTGGGTTTGCCGTTTTTATCTTTATAACCATATTTTCTTACGAAAAATGCTGCTCCTTTTGACTTGTAAAGTCCATCTGTTGGCTCTGGAGTCATTAAAGTAATTGGTTTGGATTTTGTCGTATTGAAATTTGAAACTCCAAACTGTTTTATTTCCCACCCAAGAAAATCTGGTTCAGAATAGCCATTTGGGTTGATTCCAAGCTCAGCTTCTAAAGTGTATCCACCACAATTCGGAGCGAGACATGGTAAAATATTTCCTTTTGAGTCAAGTCTTTTTGATGTTATCCAATTTAATTCATGAATTCGTTTCATTTCTGAAATTAGAATTTGTCTGGTATTGACAACATTCGCTAATTCAATCACTCTAAAAACACCATGTTCAACACTAATAGACAACTGGTTGAACTCGTTTGCAATTTGTGAAGTTGGAGCTACAACATGTCCAAGTGTATTACCCTGACTTGACACAGAAAAGAATAAAAGTCGGTTTGCAAGTCTTTGTTTCATTAAGTTTGAAGGAGCCTTCTTGCAATTTGCTAAAAACCCTGAAAAGCGTACTTCTGGATATTTCGGGTATAAGATTAATTGAGCACGTGGGGCATAGGATACCTTACCGTCTTCATCAAGCCAAGAAAAATTGATTTTTGCTTTAAATCTTTCTTTTTTCCAATCTCCAGCTTCAACGTTAATTATTTCAGATATAGGTAATATATTGAGTATTTCAAAATTGCCGCCAAAATAAACTTGGTTCTTTGAATTATCATTGGCTGCAAGTCTTTTTACATAAATCCTGCGGCAACCATAACTTGAAAAAATTGATTTTAGTTTATCTAAGTTCATTGATTTTCAAAAGTTCTTTTACAATATTTTTGGCAACTGCTTGGATTAAAGGAGTGACAACTGAATTGCCAAATTGCTTGTATGCTTGGTTGTTTGATACAGGAATAATGAATTTGTCTGGAAATCCTTGCAATCTAGCACACTCCCTAGGAGTAAGTCTTCTTGGATTTTTCCCTTCTTGTGGGATTAGAACTTCAGAACCATCTTTATAGTAGCGGGCACTAAGCGTTCTTGAAATTCCATCTAAGTTGGTTAAACCAAATCCAAATCCATTTCCTTTAGCTTTGTGTTTTCTAGCATGCTCTTGTAAATAATTCCAAAGTTTATCCGACAAAGTATATTTTTCATCTACATCAGCTTCGAGCAAATCCTTAAAAGCCACCTTTAATTTTGGAGGCTTAGGAAACGTAAATTGCTCTTGCCCTCTAAAAACGGACTTCCTAAACCCAACAATAATTATCCTGTCTCGATTTTGAGGAACATAATGCTTGCCGTTCAGTACTTCATAATGAAGATTATATCCTAATTCTTCAAGTGTTTTTACGATTATCTTAAAAGTTTTTTTCTTGTCATGAGAGATTAGGTTCTTGACATTTTCCAACATAAAAACGGGAGGCTGCTTATGCTTTAAGATTCGAGCAATATCAAAAAACAAAGTTCCTTGAGTCTTATCAAGAAAACCATGTTCTCTCCCTAATGAGTTTTTCTTCGAGACGCCTGCGATGGAAAAAGGCTGGCAAGGAAAACCTGCTACTAGAATATCATGATCAGGAATATTTTCTTCTGATATTTTTGTTATATCTCCAAAAGGCACTTCGCCAAAATTAGCTTCATAGGTTTTTTTTGCAAATGAGTCCCATTCACTTGTAAAAACACACTTGCCCCCATTTTTTTGGTAAGCAAGCCTTATTCCACCAATTCCTGCAAATAAATCTATAAATTTGAACTTCGGCTTTTCTATAGGAGGAAAAGGAATATCCCATTTTATGGGCAAATAGGTCTGAACGCCTGGTTCTTCAACAATCTCAAGCTGTGAATGTAATTTTTTTAAATATTCAGTCGCAACAGGGCGAAAATACTGCGAAACGCCATTTTTGTGATTTTGAAAATAATGAGTTAAATAGGCCATTTCGTTTGTCGTCTTTTTATCAACGACAATTTTAAGTTTCTCACGGATAGCTGAATACTTCTTCTTCATTTTCAAGTTTAATCGTACTTCTCCCAAAATTATGGCACCAAATGTTATTCGTGCGCAAATATAACCACTATTTGTGAAATAACCACACTTTTTTTGAAATATTTTGTTTTGTTTTGTGCTTGGTGAAACTATTTGTTTTGTGTTTTTGTAGCTCGGTATATCCCCTGTCGTGTGGAGTTTTTCTCCGCACAGCGGAGTCAATTCCATCACAACGG
>CAYTLX010000195.1:0-5033 GCA_964438645.1 uncultured Saprospiraceae bacterium
AAAAAAATAGCTTCAACATACACAAAAATGCCTATTTTCTGCCTAAAAATAGGGATACCTAAACAGTTACAAATAAAAAAAACTACGAAATAATGATCGGATATGTATTTCCTGGGCAAGGTGCTCAGTTTGAAGGGATGGGCAAGGACCTGTATGAGTCTAGCGACAAAGGACGTGCTTTCTTTGAAAAAGCGAATGACATCTTGGGATATAGATTGTCGGATGTGATGTTTAACGGAAGTGCCGAAGAACTAAAAGAAACAAAAATTACTCAGCCTGCTTTGTTTGTGCATGCTTTGGCAAGTGTTGCCCTTGCGGAAACAGAATTTAAGCCCGATGTGGTGGCTGGACACTCTTTAGGGGAGTTTTCTGCTTTGGTGGCTGCTAAGGCACTGAGCTTTGAAGATGGGCTTAAATTAGTGAAAGCGAGAGCCATGGCGATGCAAAAAGCTTGCGAATTGGCTCCATCAACGATGGCCGCTATTGTAGGACTCGATGATAAGGTGGTCGAAGATATTTGCGCAAGCATAGAAGGTGTCGTCCCCGCCAACTATAATACTCCTGGTCAGTTGGTGATATCGGGCTCTATCAAAGGAATTGATGAAGCCGTAGAAAAATTGAAGGAAGCTGGCGCAAAAAGAGCGATTGTTTTGGTCGTGGGGGGTGGTTTTCACTCGCCTTATATGGCTCCTGCAAAGGAAGAATTGGCCAAAGCCATTGAAGCAACCCAATTCTCGGCCCCTATATGCCCAATCTACCAAAATGTGACGGCTAAACCTGCCACAGACCCCGATGAGATTAAAATGAATCTGGTGGAACAATTGACTGCCCCTGTAAGATGGACTCAATCTGTTGAACAAATGATCGCAGATGGCGTAACAGAATTCTATGAATGTGGCGGTAATGGAAAAGTGCTGCGTGGACTGATTCGTAGAATTAATCGAGAAATTCCGACAAAACCTTTGACTTAGACTTGATTTATAAATAAAAACTGGCTATCTTGCCTTATAATTCTTCCAAATTTGTTGAACTCCCCTTATCCTATGAACAAGAATCCACCTATGTGGAGCGTTGTAAGGCAGATGCGCTTGTCGCTTTGAATTACAAGGCACAAACTTTGCTATTTATAGTGTGGATTGCAAAAAACAACAGCTATGAAGAATGAACTAAACGTTGGAAAAACCCTTCTGTCCATCCCGTTTGTGATGGATCCTTATTTTCGCCGTTCGGTTATTGCCCTTTGTGAGCACAACGAACTTGGGAGTCTTGGCTTGATTCTCAACAAGCGTCTTGACCTGACTATCAATGACTTAATCGGCGATTTTCCTGAATTTGATTCTACCGTACATTATGGTGGTCCTGTGCAGACGGACAGCATCCAGTATTTGCATCGCGTAGGGGATTTGCTGGAAGGAAGTAAGAAAATCGGCCCAGGTGTCTATTGGGGGGGAGACTTTGATAGCCTGAAAATGCTTATCAAGAATAAATTAATAGAACCAGAAGATATTCGGTTTTATGTCGGCTATTCTGGTTGGTCTCCTGGACAATTGGCCGAAGAGATGGATACGGGCTCTTGGGTGGCTGGCGACCTTTCCGCTAATTATCTGTTTAAGTTTGAACCAGAGATCGTCTGGTCAAAAGCCATGGGGCATAAAGGGGCTAATTACGAAGTCATCGCCCAGATTCCTAATGAAATGCTTTTGAATTAGTGCATCAATCATTCAATTGAGCAGCGGCTCAATTGAATGATTGAGCGCCCCCCAAAGGGGGTGATGTCATTCAAATACTACTCAATATTCACCCCAATAGGCACATTTTACTGTAAAAATTGCCACGATAAGCCTAATAAGAAAAAGAGTAGCCCAGCAAAAATAGCGAATAGCAAAAAGAAGATACGCAGTGCTTTGATTCTTTTTTTTCTAGCGGATTTTAGTTGCTTCTTAGATAGTTCGATATACGGCTGGGTACTCAAGTCTTGGTCTTTTGATTCCCAATGAAAATAGTCTTGATAGCTATCTTTTCGGGTCAGGAAGAGACGCCCTGATTTTAAAGACTTTTTTAGTTTTAAATTCTCTTCAGTAGTACTTTTTCCCATGTATCCCATCCTATTTTTTTTTATCGTTATGGTACGTCTAGTGGTGTCCCAAATTAAGCTTTTAGAATGAAAGAATGTTATTATTTCGATGGATACTAGGATTTTTTTGATTAGGACTCTAGTTTGGGTCATCGGCTGAGTAACTCAAGTTTCGGTACAGCGGTTTAATTGCATAATGGGCATAACGACAACGTATTTGCTTATCTCCTGTGGTGATGGCTTACGCTAAATGGCAAAGTTTGATACTTGATTTTTTACTTAAAAGACGAAGAAACCTTTACATCTTTAGACCCAGGCGTATATTTATAAAATCCTTCCCCCGATTTTCGGCCTAATTTTCCAGCCATGACCATATTCACCAATAAAGGAGCAGGAGCATATTTGGGATTGCCTAGTCCTTTGTGTAGGACATTCATAATGGCTAGGCAAACATCCAAGCCAATAAAATCAGCTAATAAAAGCGGCCCCATAGGATGCGCCATGCCTAATTTCATGACGGTATCGATCTCTTCTACGCCAGCCACCCCTTCGTTGAGCGTGATGATGGCTTCGTTAATCATGGGCATCAAGATTCTATTTGCGACAAAGCCAGGATAGTCATTCACTTCTACGGGAACTTTGCCTAGTGCTTTTGACAAATCCATGATTTTTTTTGTCGTAGGGTTGGAAGTAGAGTACCCGCGGATGATTTCTACCAATTTCATGATGGGCACAGGGTTCATGAAATGCATTCCGATTACTTTCTCGGGTCTATTTGTTACTGCGGCAATTTTAGTAATGGAGATAGAAGAAGTATTGGTCGCCAAAATAGCTTTTTTAGGAGCCAGTTCATCCATTTGTTTGAATATACTTAATTTAATATCTGTATTTTCTGTGGCGGCTTCGATGACTAAATCTACCCCTTTAACCCCGTCTTTTAGGGTCGTTAAGGTGGTTAGGTTGCCCAAAGTCTTTTTCTTTTGGGCTTCGGTTAGACGTTCTTTTTTGATGAGTCTATCCAAGTTTTTTTCAATAGTGGCTAGTGCTTTGCTTAACGCATTTTCAGAAATGTCGATAAGGTTGACTTGATATCCTGCTTGCGCAAAAACATGTGCGATTCCATTACCCATGGTACCTGCTCCAATGACGGCTATTTTTTTCATGATTCGTTTTACTTTACTGGTTGGCAAAGGTAATAGAAGGAAGTTGGTATTGCAACTTTATGTGGATGAATTTAATTGGGGATTTGTAGTTTGCATCGCCATTATGCAAATGAATTTGCATCGCCAATATGCAAATGAATTTGCATTGCCTTGTCAAAAAGGGAAGGGGGCCAAACAGCTGCCCCCTTCCACAAACAAACAATCAGTACTATGATTCTTTTGGTTTAATCAATTTTTTCTAATTTCCCAGATGCCGTGAATGAACCAAATTCTATGTAATAGAAAAAGGCGCTACTAGGTAAATGCTCTAGATTTATTTCTTCTCCATCTAGTCTGGACGTTTCGTCCCACTCAAATTTTGCAAGCATTTGTCCCCAAGCACTATAGAAAAACAGTTTTATGTCCGTTGCTTTTTCCGTTTCAACATCTAGGAGATAATACCCTGATCCTGGATTGGGATTCAGTCGGTAGAACACGCCGCTTAAGGTATCTTTTACGGCGACTTCTTGGGTGTATTGGTCTGTGCCACAGGCATTTGAAGCCAAAAGCAATACATGATAGTTTCCATAAGAATCGTATTCATGTGTCGGGTTGATTGCATCTTCAATATGGCCATCCCCAAAGTCCCAAGTGTAGTCCGTATTTGGCGCAAGCTGATGACTAAAAGTCGCTGTTTTCTCGAAAGTGCTATAAGTAAAGGTCGCATTCGGTATAGTATCTACTTGTACTTGCTTTGTTACAACAATAGAATCACTAGAATTGTAGGCCGTCAAAGTGATGGTATGAATACCTGCCGAACTAAAAGTAACCGTCGGTGCAATGTCAGAAGAGACCATAGGCTCTCCTTGCGGAAAATCCCATCTTACACTGTCTGCATTGACCAATAACGCTTGACAACTAACCGTCATTGGACCACATCCAATCGAATCACTCATTTGAATGGCCGCTTCGGGTAGCCCTTCGCCTATGAAAACATTCTGACTGGTGGAATCCTGTCCACAACCATTCGTCACTGTAAGTTGGATGAAATGGAATCCATAATCAGCAAAATCATGATTTGGGTTCTCATCTGCTGATGTGGTGCCGTCTCCAAAATCCCATAAGTAGGAAACACCAAATTCAGATTGATTGGAAAAGTGAACAGTTAGTCCATTTCCAGATGCGCTAAAGGATGCCATTGGGTAGTCATTCACCGTAATGTAATCGACCATCTTCAAAGTGTCCGTATCCGTGCCATTACTTACGATAAGAGTGACACTATAAGTCCCAGATGTATTATATACAATAACTGGATTATGAGCCGTAGAAGTACTTGGAGTCCCCCCTTCAAATGTCCAATTCCAAGATGTCGGACTATTCAAGGTCTGATCCGTATATTGGACGGTCATTGGCGCACAACCATTGGTATTGTCTGCGGTAAAGGCAGCTTGGAAATTGGTGGTTTCTGTGAGTTCAATAGGGCTTGATGTGGTGTCACTGCCACAAGCATTTTGCGCTATTAGGACAACCATATAGGTTCCAACTGTATCGAATGTGTGGAATGGATTAATATCTGTAGATGTTTGGTTATCTCCAAAATCCCATTGGAAGCTAGTCGCATCTGTGCTTGTATTATTAAATGATGCCATTAGTCCACCAGAACTGAATTGGTACGATGCCGTAGGCTTGTCATTTACCGTAATGTAATTAGCAATAGTGACCATATCGTTAGCCACACCATTAGAAGCCGTCAACGTGACATCATATTGCCCAGGATTATCATAAACCACTACAGGATTTTGGTCGGTAGAAGTACT
>CAYTLX010000196.1:0-5028 GCA_964438645.1 uncultured Saprospiraceae bacterium
TGCTTAATAAAATTGATCCACAAAAAGGCTCGTTAGTATTTTCCGAAAAAAATGAAATTGTGAGCAACACCCAAAAGCTATTTGAAGACTTAAAACGGGTAACAGTCATAGATAAAACCAAAGCGGGAGGCTGGTCATTTGATGAAATAGCCAATTTAGCTATAGATGAAGTAGAAGACAGCAATAGTAGCTTAGTGATTGTTAATACAAAAAAAGCAGCGAAAGCAATTTACAAATACTGCAAAGACAATGTGACTTACAAAGTCATTCATTTAAGCACGGATATGTGTCCTGCACACAGAAAAGCAATTTTAGCCGAACTAAGAAATAAACTTAAACAAGATGAATCACTAATCTGTATAAGCACACAGCTTATTGAAGCGGGTGTAGACGTAGACTTTGGTTCAGTCATTCGTTTTACCGCAGGCTTAGACTCTATCGCTCAAGCCGCAGGGCGCTGTAATAGAAACGGTAAACGTGACATAGGCAAAGTGTATATTGTTAATCCAAGTCATGAAAATCTGGATAAATTACCAAGCCTAAAAATAGGCAAAGAAAGTACAGTACGCCTATTAGGAGAATACAAAACCAATCCTGAAAATTTTGATTATGACTTAATCAGTCCCAAAGCCATGCAGCAATACTTTCAAGAATATTTTTTCAAACGCAAAAATAAAATGGACTATCCACTAACAACAAAAGACATCGGGCATGATGATAGTTTATTGAATTTACTTGCCCAAAACACAAAAGCCACAGGAGAATATCAACGAGTCAATAACGCCTCCCCCGCTATTTATTTCAAACAAGCTTTTATGTCTGCGGCAAAAGCCTTCAAAGTAATAGATGCTCCTACGCAAGGTATTGTTGTTCCCTATGGAGAGAAAGGAAAAGAACTAATTAGTGATTTGTGTTCTGTTGCAGACATTAAAGAACAAATGAAGTTACTCAAAGAAGCACAGCAATATACCGTTAATGTGTATCCCTACATGTTAGAAAAATTAAAAGAAAGCGGAGCGATACATCCAGCCCAAACGGATGCAAACATACTGGACGTACTCTACTTACACACAGAATATTATGATGATGAATTTGGATTGAGCGAAGAACCCACAGGTAACTGTGAAATGTATATAGGCTAAATAAAAAAGGCTACCCGTATAAGAGGTAGCCTGTTAGTTGCTACTACTAAATTGAATTTCTCAATTTAAGCCTTTCAATCCACATCGCAAACGATGATAAATTCATGTTAAGCCATATTTAAAAATTTATCAATATAAGCGAATATAAATTTGATTTTCAAAAAATTTAAGATTACCATGCTCCTAATTGCTTATAAATAGATCAAATACAAAAACAACGACAGTACCGTAGGTTGGTGCTGACGTAGGAAGCCCAACGGCTTTACCGCAATTTGTTGGGCTTCGTACCTCAGCACCAACCTACAGAGAATTTAATATATGAACACCTATAGGATCGTTATTGCCTTTTTTAGAAATTACGGCAAAAAATAGTTACAGGAGATACCTTTTTCAATGTTTAAATCAAAACCAATTGAATTCAAAGTATGGGGACGTTACGCCCTATTTACCGACCCTGTTACCAAAACAGGCGGAGAAAAATTCTCCTACCATATTCCGACCTATGAAGCCCTCAAAGGCATTGCAAAATCAATTTACTGGAAGCCCACCTTTATTTGGATTATTGACGAAGTAAGAGTAATTAATCAGATTCGCACACAGACTAAGGGAACAAAGCCGCAAAACTATAATGGAGGCAACACCTTAGCGATTTACACCTTTCTCCATAAAGTAGAGTACCAAGTAAAAGCCCATTTTGAATGGAATATGCACCGTCCTGAATTAGCCGATGATCGCATTGCCCCAAAGCATCAAGCGATAGCAGAACGCATGTTAAAACGCGGTGGACGACAAGATATATTCTTAGGCACACGCGATTGCCAAGGCTACGTAGAACCCTGTCAATTTGGCTCAGGTGAAAGTGTATTTGATAATAATGGTGAACTCGCATACGCCTTAATGTTTCATGGTTTCGATTACCCCGACGAAACTGGAGAAAACAAATTACAAACCCGTTTCTGGAACCCCGTAATGAAGAATGGGATCATCAAATTTCCCCGCCCAGAAGCTTGCACCATAAAGAAATTTGTCAGAGAAATGGAAGCAAAAACATTTAAACCAGAAGAAAATTTTTCAGGGCTTAAAGAGGAGGGATTAGAAATATGAGCTGGATAACTCAACTTTACGAAACCTACGAACAATGTGCTGATAAACCAGAATTTATTAATTCAGACAACCCTCTATTGCCCATCTGCCACACCTATCAAAATGCCCATATAGAAGTTGTCATATCGGATCAAGGTAAATTCTTACGAGCAAGCGTTTTATCAAAGGATGAATTATCCACCATCATCCCCTGCACAGAAGCATCCAGCGGACGCTCAGGCTCCAAACCTGTTAACCACCCATTGTGTGACAAACTGCAATATGTGGCAGGTGACTACCTTGCTTTTGGAGGATCAGTAACAACAGGCTTTAAGAAAAATCCCGAAGAACCTCATAATAACTATCTAACACAACTCACGGCATGGCTTGATTCTCCCTACTCTCACCCAAAAATTGAAGCCATTTCAACGTATATTCATAAAAACCAACTAATTGCCGATTTAGTAAAAGAAAAAATATTAATACTTGATGACGAAAACAACATTCTTTCTCAGTGGAATGGAGACAAAGAAGACACTCCCGATATTTTTAAAATTATGCCCGCAAAGCAAAGCCCAGAAGGTGCATTTATTCGCTGGAGAGTGGAAACAGTCGGAAAGCCTTTATCTGCGACTTGGGAAGACCGCAGCCTAATGGATGCTTGGATTAACTATTACACCACCCGCGATGCCCTCAAAGGCTTATGCATGGCAAGTGGCAAAGAATCAACACTCGCAGAACAACATCCATCAGGCATCAGACACGGAGCCGATAAAGCAAAACTAATTTCCGCCAATGATAAAGTCGGCTACACCTTTAGAGGACGTTTTACCGATAAAGAGGGCAGCCAAGCCTGTACGATAAGCTCAGAAATAACCCAAAAAGCACATAATACACTGCGTTGGCTCATACAGAGAGAACAAGCCTACCGTTATGGCGATCAAGTTTTTATAGCATGGGCTAAGTCAGTCAAAGACATTCCAGACCCCTTCTCAAACACGGATCAATTATTTGGTACAAATATTGGGACTGTAGAAAGCAGCCAAGCAGTTGGAGATATTGGTCAAGCGTTTGCCAAAAGACTCGCCAATCAAATAGCGGGTTATCATTCTACATTAGGCTCGGCAGAACAAATCATCATTATGGGCTTAGATTCTGCAACACCAGGGCGAATGGCGATTACCTATTATCGTGAGCTAACAGGCTCAGACTTTCTAGACAGAATTAAAAACTGGCATGAAAATGTCTCATGGCATCAAAACTACTCCAAAGATAAGAAGTTTATTGGTGCGCCTTCACCTAAAGACATTGCAGAAGCCGCTTATGGACAACGCATCGATGACAAGTTACGCAAAGTAACAGTTGAACGATTATTACCGTGCATTATAGACGGCATTCCAATACCCCAAGATTTAATCACCTCTTCCCATAATCGCTTATGTAATCGAGTTGGCATGGAGCCTTGGGAATGGGAAAAAACACTAGGAATTACTTGTGCCTTAGTAAGAGGCTCACAAAAAGAAAGGAATTATAAAATGGCATTAGAAACCGATAGAACATCTCGCGACTATCTTTTTGGTCGATTATTAGCAATTGCAGACTACCTTGAATATTGTGCATTAGAAAAGGGAAGCAAACGTCAAACCAGTGCGACACGTTTGATGCACCAATTTTCTATGCACCCTTATAAAACGTGGAAAAATATAGAGCTTTCATTAACTTCCTATAAGCCAAAAATTTATTATGAATTGCTAAAAAAGCTTGAGACTTTAATTGATGATGTTATGGATAAATTTTCAAGTGAGGATTTTAGAAGCCCTCACCCACTATCAAGTGAATTTTTATTAGCCTTTCATTGCCAAAGAAAAGACTTGCGGACAAAACCAGATAGCAACGATAAAACAGAAAACACCACAGAAGAATCAGGAGCCTAACCATGTCACTACAAAATAAAATCGACTTTGCCGTTGTACTACGCGTCGAAAACGCCAATCCAAATGGCGACCCGCTCAATGGAAATCGTCCCCGCACCGACTACGAAGGTTATGGAGAAATAACCGATGTTGCCATTAAAAGAAAAATTCGTGATCGCCTAATGGAAAATGGAGAATCTATTTTCGTTCAATCAGATGACCGTAAAAATGATGATGCGACTAGCTTAAAAAATAGAGCAGACAAAGCACTAGGAAAGAAGCTAACAGAAGACGGTGCAGCCGAACTCGCCTGCGAAACATGGTTTGATGTGCGTACATTTGGGCAAGTCTTGGCATTCAAAGGCAAGAAAAAAGGAGAAGGCGTATCTATCGCCATTCGTGGCCCAATGAGTGTGCATTCTGCTTTCAGTGTTGATCCCGTAACAATAACCAGCACACAAATTACCAAAAGTGTCAGTGGAGAAGATACTGCCACAGGAAAAAAAGCCTCCGACACAATGGGAATGAAACACCGAGTAGATCACGGCATCTATGTATTTTACGGCAGTATGAATCCCCAACTAGCAGAAAGAACAGGCTTTAGCGATGACGATGCAAAAACAATCAAACAAGTCTTACCCAAAATGCTAGAAAACGACACATCATCCGCTAGACCCGATGGCAGCATGGAAGTATTAAACGTCATTTGGTGGCAACATAACTGCAAAAGTGGGCAATATTCATCTGCCAAAGTCCACAAATCATTATCCGTCGCATCCGACGGAAGTATAGAAGTAGAAGATTTAGAAGGATTAGAAGCTGAAATTATAAGTGGTTTCTAAGCAAGACCACCTCTCGTTACGAGGCTCCAGCCTCGTAACGAGAAAAAA
>CAYTLX010000197.1:0-4984 GCA_964438645.1 uncultured Saprospiraceae bacterium
TGAATAAAAATGCTCTAAGCCACTCAATCCAGAATCAATATAGCCCAATTCCGCCCCAATCCATGTGGTCACAAATGCAATCGCCGAGACAGGCGCCGCCGTAGCATCCACGATATACGATAATTTCTCTCGAGAGACTTTAAATTGATCGGTTACGGGACGCATCGTATTGCCTACAATCAAAGTGTTGGCGTAATCGTCAAAGAAAATAGCTACCCCCAAAACCCAAGTAATGAATTGTGCAGACCTTGGCGTGCGGGCATATCGTGTCAAGGCATTGACGACTCCGGCCATCCCCCCATTTCGAGAAATAATCGCCACCATCCCCCCAATCATCACCGAAAAAACTAATACAGAAATATGTCCAGTATCCGCCAGCCCATTTACGATGTACTTAGTGAGCACATGCCAAAAACTCTGAATAAAATAAAAAATGGAATCCATTCGCAAGCCCCCTGTGATAAAAGCACCTGCCCAAATCCCAGAAAAAAGACTAACCACCACTTCCTTAAAGCCCAAAGCAAGAATAATCGCAATTAAGGGCGGAATAATCGAGTACCACAAAGGGATACGGACACTTCGTATCGTGCCATTACTTCTTTTGGCAAAGTGATATATTTTGATGCTTTTATTTTGTTTAAAAACATAAAGTTTCCCTTCTTTCGTTGGTTTTATCGGGATTTGGGCGGTGCCTTGATCAAAATTCAGGCTTTGGGTCTCGCCATTTATCCAAAAATCATGCTTTCCCGTGGCACTAGGGGCTTGGATTTGGATGCGATATTCCTTTCCTTGCGGAAAAATTGAAACACTGAAATTTGATAGGTCAGCTTGCGCAAAAAGTCCTGCAATGCTTAGAAAAAAAGCAAAAAAGAAAGTCAATATTGGCTTCATATCGGTAAAATAGTTATGTTTGTGATGTTCGATAAGATTCAATGGGCTGCATCTCACCTTGCTCTAGGGTGTTTTTCAATAGGAAATGATTATTCCCCAAAACCAAAATAATGCGTAAGGATACGATTTTTATAACGATTTTTAGTATTTTTTCTGTGATTTTGTATAGTCAGAGCCTAGAAAGCTATGATTTTGATATCAGGGAAGATGGTCAAAAATTACCCTTAGCGCTAGCAGGTGGGATGAATTTGCCCCAATTCTCCGAAGTAGATTTGGATCATGATGGCATCAAAGATTTGTTTGTTTTTGATAAAGAAGGTAATGCGCTTTCTGCCTTTAAAAACTTGGGGGTTGTGGGCGCTATTCAATATGAATACGCTCCTGAATTATTGGTGCATTTTCCCAAATTGCGAAAATGGAGCTTGATGATGGATTATAATCAGGATGGTGCGCCAGATATTTTTGCTTATCCGAGTCAATTGGGGATAGCGGGCATCGAAGTGCACAAAGGGCATTGGGAAGGCAATCGCCTAGCTTTTGAAAAGTTGAGTTTTGGGCAAGCTTTTGATGTGCTTTACTATCCGTCTTCTACAGGAAATATGGTCAATTTGTACGTGAGTAGTATAGATATTCCAGCAGTTGTAGATGTCGATAATGATGGAGATACAGATATTTTGACCTTTGCATCCAATGGCGGATATGTCTTATATTTTCGCAATTTCTCGCAAGAGCAAGGATACGGGGCGGATACGTTGATTTTTCAAAATGTAGATCAATGTTGGGGTAAATTTTACGAAAGTGGACTCTCCACAGCCGTCACTTTAAGTAGTGACCCTAATACTTGCGCCGAGAATTATCAAGGGGGAAGTAGTGGCGTTGGCAATCGACATGTTGGATCGACTTTGTTGGCTTTGGATATTGATGAAGACGGAGATAAGGAGTTATTTTTGGGCGATGTCTCCTATAATAATGTGGTCATGCTGACAAATACAGGGACGCCCCAAAAGGCTTATATGACTGCCCAAGACACGCTGTTCCCGAGCAATAGCCCTGTTGATATTCCTTTGTTCCCAGCTATTTTTGCGGCAGATATTGACAATGATGGGGACAAAGACCTAATCAGCGCCCCAAACGACGAAAGTTTTTCGATTACCAAGGATAATGCTTGGTTGTATAAAAATAATGGCGCCAACGCAAGCCCCCAATTTGATTTTGTGCAAACTCATTTTTTAGGGGGGCAGATGCTAGATTTGGGCAAAGGCGCTCACCCTGCTTTGGCTGATGTGGATGGAGATGGTTTGTTGGATATGGTCGTGGGCAATGAAACGTTTTTTCATGAAGATGGCACCTTGGAAAGCCACTTGTTTTTGTATAAAAATATCGGAAATGCTTGGCAGCCTAAATTTGAACTAGTCGATGATGATTATTTGGGTTTGCAGGCACAATCAAGCGATTATTGGAATTTGACCCCTAGTTTTGGTGATTTAGATGGAGATGGAGACTTAGACTTGCTGGTGGGCGAGTTTTTGGGTAGGATGTATTATTTTGAAAATCTTGCTGGGGCTGGACAAGCCATGAATTTTGCTGCGCCCATTTTCCCTTTTAAAAATATGGATGTCGGAATAGGTGCCGCTCCTTTTATAGTCGATGCGGATGGAGATGGCTTGATGGATATACTCATCGGCGAACGAAATGGCAATGTCAATTTTATCAAAAATATCGGTTCGGTGGGCAGTCCTGACTTTAATTCCAATCACGAAGCTAGCCCAAATAATCCTTTTTGGGGTGGGATTGATACCCGTATTTTGGGTGGGACGGCCGGCTACAGCGTGCCTAGAATGTGGAAAGAAAATGGCGTATTTAGATTGTTTTGCGGAAGCGAAAGTGGACAAATTTTTGAATATACAGATATTGAAGCTAATTTGAATGGTAATTTTACGAAAGTCACTGAAGATTTTGGGGAACTTCGCACGGGCGCAAGAACTTATCCCGCATTTTGGGATTTGAATCACGATGGCTTGCGCGAATTAATCATAGGAAATCAACGCGGTGGACTCAATGCTTTTCATACGGATTTGCCACAACCTGTCGGCTTGCAAGCCCCCAAAAAGCACGCAAAACTATTGACTATTTGGCCTAACCCAACTAACAATCAGTTTACCATGAATTTCGGAAGTCAAAAAAAGGGCGAATTGTTCTTATTGGATGGAAATGGTGTCGAAGTCTTGCGACAAAAGGTAATTAGTGGCGTTCCCTTGCGGGAAAATGCTTTGCCATCGGGCGTATATATGGCGAAAGTGGTTTTAGAGGAGGATGTTTTTGTTGGGCATTTGGTTATTTTTAAGCGCTAATCCTTCAACTTGTATAGCGGCAAAAATTCCAAGACCTTATTCCAACCTTAAGATGGAAAATTCCAGTTATACGGAGGCGTAGCAGGTCACGTTGGAAACTGCCGACGCCGAGTAAAGCGAAATTTGAAGACTGTTTGGAATAATCCTAATACTTGCTCATATTACTTCAAATTTTGTTTTAATCAAGGAGGTAGTTGGAAGCGTGGCAAGCTACGTCGTAGTCAACTTTATTTCTGAACGACAAGATCGAAATGGACGAAAAAAAGGACATTCCTTGGAAAAATTATGCTTATTCAAAGTTTTACTTTGGATTATAGTTCGTTCCGAAAAAATCAGAGTAATATTTATAATCCATTGACCCTAAGCGATTTACCTTGAACCAATATCAAGGAAAGTATGCACATACGTTAATCGTTATACCATTGTGCCGCTAATCCGATGTTCCGAAAACTTAAAGTCTGTAACTTTTGTGTATCTTACACCGTCCTACATCAAAATCAAACGAATTGACCACCAAGGAGTATAACGAAGCAGTAGATAGTTTAGCGGACGGATTATACCGGTTTGCGGCTAAGAAGTGCAATGACCGCAATTTGGCGAAAGACATTGTGCAAGATGCTTTCGCAAAATTATGGGTCACCAAGAACAATGTGGATGGCAATAAGGTAAAATCCTACCTATTTACTTCTGTAAATCGCTTAGTGATAGACTATTGGCGCAAGTCCAGACGTTTGACAGATATGGAATCCGTCAACCATAATCCTACTGAAACCAATCAAGAGTACTCCAATTTGAAGGAAATACTCAACAAAGAACTCAAGAAGTTACCCGAAATGCAACGGACGGTGTTATTACTTCGGGACTACGAATCGTTCTCCTATGCAGAGATAGGATTGATTACAGACTTGAGTGAAGCACAGGTGAAAGTGTATATTTATCGGGGTCGAAAAGCATTAAAAACACGTTTAGAAAAACTGAATATAGTCGCATGATCAATCACAAAAATTATGAAATATGGTTTTTAGACTTTGCGGAAGGGAATCTTTCCGAAAGACAGATTGAGCTGTTAATGGACTTTTTGGATAGAAATGAAGATTTGAAAGCGGAGTTTGATGAGATGGAGATGATTGAATTGGCTGCCGATGAAGCCTTTACCTTTGATGAAAAGGCGATGCTCAAACGTCCTGTGACGGCGGATATTAGCCTGTCAAATATTGATAAATTGCTCATTGGTGAGCTTGAAGGAGACTTAAATACCAACGAAAAAGCTCAATTGAAAGCGCTTTTGATGGAGCAGCCAGACCTTGCAAAAGCACAAAATATCTACCAAAAGAGTCTATTATGGCCAGACCTTGCGGTCAAATACCCGAACATAGATGAATTGAAACGCAAAGAGCGCAAAGTCATTCCGTTGCGTTGGGAGATACAAGCTGCCGCAGCTATATTATTGTTGATGGTGATGATTTTTGCCTTGCGGAAAAGAGAAAATGCCCAATCTGTAGAACTACCTATCGTAGAAGTGCCAGCCCCCAAAGTGCCCATTCAAACTAGTCCTGAAGTGCAAAACCCCGTTATCATGGATGAAGTAGCGGAAGCACCAAAGCCAATTATTGAGCAAGCTAGTGTGCCCTTACCCAAACCGCGTCGAGTTGCCCCTAAGATTCGTGCGACACAGGTGGGGCAGCCCTTACAGATTATCCCAGAAAATAAATCAGTAGAAGCCATCGTGAATCAAGAGCCAA
>CAYTLX010000198.1:0-4973 GCA_964438645.1 uncultured Saprospiraceae bacterium
GTCACCTCTACTACAACCTTTTTTAACTTTTGGAAAGTTCCAAACTTTCCAAAAGTTTTAAAAGTTGTTTTTTTGGTTTTACAAGATTTTAAAAGTAGTCCGTCGATTATATTGGTGCTCTTCTTCTGTGCACTTACTACAAGCGCAAGCGACTGCGGGTTGTGATTTTCCATATCCACGAGCCATTAATCTAGTGGCATCAATTCCTTTGGAAATTAAGTAGGCAATGGCGCTATCCGCCCTTTTTTGCGAAAGCTCTCGATTATACTTCTCGCCACCACGACAATCCGTGTGTGAAGCCAATTCAATTTTTATATCTGGGTTTTCAATCAACATGGCTGCGAGCTTATCAAGAGATGGCTTGGCATCACTCCGAATATCAGACTTATTGAAGTCGTAATAGATGTTTTCTAGACGTATCTCCTTGTTTTTGAAGATTTTATCAAGTACCATCTCTAGCTCATAATGCTGAACAGGACTTTCGGGGTCTTGCCCAAATCCTTTGGAAGAGTAAGAGACAGAAGATGTGAGATAGCCTTCCTTTGAACCCGAAAAAGTATAATCTGTGTCCTTGCCTAATTCAAACTCATACTCCCCGTATTCATTGGTCTTGATGGGTTCAGGCGTGCTTGGCGTGATGTTTAATTGCACTTCCGCCAAAGGTTTGCGCCCCAAAACTTTGCTCGATGGGTTTTCGGGATCCGCATATATTTTTTCGAGCGAAATGACCTTTAGGAAGTTCTTATAGACGATTTCTTTGGGCTTAGCGACGGGTGGTTTCGGGACTGCTTTCTTGCGAAAAAATAAAATGTCATCTTGCCCATTTCGGTTGGAAGACAAATAGCCTTCTTTCAAAAAATCCTTACCGTTTCCTGTTTGGGTGACAATGAGTCCAAAATCATCGCCTGAAGAATTCAAGGGAGATTTAAGATTTTTGGGTGGCGTCCATTGATTGGTGCCCGTTCTAGTGGAGCGAAAAATATCAAGTCCCCCCATGCCCCCGTGATAGTTGGATGAAAAATAAAGCGTATCTCCATCCAAAGTAGGAAAAACATCATCGCCTATGGAGTTGATGATTCGGCTAAGTAATTGTGGCGTGGACCACCCCGTATTAGTCCTTTCGGAAAAATATAAATCGTATCCCCCCCAGCCATCTTTGTGGTCCGAAGCAAAGAAGAGCGTATTTTCATCCTTGGAAAGTGCAGGATGGATGTAGTTGGTGCCTTCGAGTTGAAACGAAAGCGGAATCGGCGCACTCCATTTATTACCGTCCCATTTGCATGAAAATAAGCGACAATGAACCGCATCCTCCCCTTCTTCATCACATCGTGTAAATATCAATTCACTAAAATCCTGACTAAAACACAATGGGCCTTCATTCATAGGCGTGTTTAGACTTGCGTCAAAAGGCGTGATTTGTTTATCTTTGAGCACAACTAAGTCGGTAAAACGGCGATTAGTCCAAGCATATTTCTTGCCTTCGGTGGGGGTGTTTCGGTCAGACACAAAGACTAGTTGACCATCTTTGTAGAGGGCTGGTGAATAATCATTGTCGGAAGTGTTAAAATCGGGTCTTTCGATGGTAACACCTTGTCTTTTTTCTGTTTTTAGCCAGTCAATGGCATCTTGGCAGGCGTTTACTTCTCTTTTATATTCGTAGGGGCTTCCGATTTCTCGCCCTAATTCTTGAAAAGCCATCATGGCCATTTCGTAATCACCTTTTTGTTTTAGCGCAAGCGCCTGCGCCTTTAACGCATCTGGGCCATAACTTTTGGCGTAAGCCTTGGCAAACCAATCCACAGCTTCATTACCCTGTCCCGTAATACGATAGGACTCCCCGAGCATATAAGCGATTTTTCCTTGTTTTGCAGGCGATTTAGCTTTCTTGAATTCTTTTTTAAGAAAAGGAATCGCCGTGGCATATTGCTTTTGGTCAAAAGCCGTTTTGCCATCTTTGATTTTGATGGTATAGGCACAAGCTTGCGCAAAAAGGGTAAAAAACAATAAAATCCATGCAAATTGCTTCATAATCGGGGAATAACTTTGGTCAAAGATAGAAAAGTTGTCCTATAAATTTCTCGAAAGAGCGAATAAATGTCAGATGAAGCCCCAAAAATCTTAAATTTTAGGTATTGAATAGTGGGGCATCACCTATTGAATTAAAACGCAAATATTCATAATCAATTGTTTATCATTCATTTAGCTAAAAATAGTGTTTATAATAAATTAATTCTATGTAAAGAAAAGTAGTATATTCTGTTTTGAAAGTGTTTTTTGTTACCTTTGCAGTCGAAAAATTCTTTTCGATAACTCAAAAATTTCTTTCACTCATGAAATTGATTTTCACTTCATTTTTTGTTTTATGCCTTACGGTAATTGGTTTTACCCAAGGCTCCATCTCTGGAAAACTGATTGACAACAGTACTGGAGAAGGGTTAATTGGTGCATCTATCCAAATAGATGGCCCAACAACTACTGGAACTGTTGCCGACTATGACGGGAGCTTTAGTTTTTCCAACTTGAAAAAGGGGGATTACAAAATGACTGTATCGTACATCGGATTTACAACTGTTGATAGAACAGTTACTGTATCTAATGGAAATGTCGATTTAGGCGAAATTATGATGGAGGAAGACCAATACAGTCTTTCTGAAGTACAAGTAGTTGCAGATTACGTTGTCGAAAGACGTACCCCTGTAGCAGTAGCCACTCTTGATAAAGAGAAAATTGAAGCGACGCTAGGCTCGCGGGACATTCCAATGATGATGAACATGACCCCTTCTGTATATGCTACAGAGCAAGGTGGTGGATCTGGTGACTCTCGTATCAACGTACGTGGATTTAACCAAAGAAATGTGGCAATTATGGTTAACGGTGTGCCTGTAAACGACATGGAGAATGGTTGGGTATATTGGTCTAACTGGGATGGTATCGGTGATGCCACTGAATCTGTACAGTTACAACGTGGATTGAGTGCGGTTAATTTGGCGACTCCTTCTATTGGCGGCACCATGAATATCGTTACAAGCCCTGCAAGTAAGAAAGCTGGGGGTAATGCCAAATTTGAAATAGGTTCTGGCGGGTTCTTGAAGGCTACTTTGACGGGTAATAGTGGCTTGATCAATAATAAATTTGCTTTGAGCGCAAGTGCGATTCGTAAAGTAGGGAAAGGTATTATTGACAAGACTTGGACGGATGCTTGGGCATATTACCTAGGGACTTCGTTCATTATTAATAAGAAGCATAAATTAGAGCTTTTTGGAATGGGCGCTCCACAGCGTCACGGCCAAAACCTTTATAAGCAAAATATCGCAGCTTATGGGCATGATATTGCTCGTGGTATTGATGGTTATGATGTTGCTGCTTTTGATAAATTCCCTGAAGCAAATGATTCTTTGGCTTCAAAGCCTAGATTTTATAACGAAAACTGGAACCAAGTGTCTAGTAGTTATGACGGCAAGCAGTTTTGGAATGGTAAGAAGCATGATAGATACAGCAAGGATTTTATCAATGAAAGAGAGAATTTCTACAATAAGCCTTTAGTGAATCTTAACTGGTATGCTAAATTTACACCAAAAGTTAGTCTTTATACGACTGCTTACTGGTCTGGTGGTAAAGGTGGTGGATCTGGTACTATGGGTAAAATGAAGTATAATTATCACGTAGGATATAGTAGCCCTTCAAGAATCGTTGATTGGGATGCCACCATTGCTAACAATAAAGCAAATGGCGCTTCTAAGGGAATTTTAAGAAACAGTAGAAATAACCAAAATACCATCGGTGCAATCTCTAAACTTAAAGTCAAATGGACAGATAACGTGAAATCTACATTTGGTCTAGATTGGCGTACTGCTACCATTGACCACTTTAGAGAAGTAAGAGATTTGTTAGGGGGTAGTCATTGGGTAAAAACATCTGACGAGTTTAACCCAAATGCAAAAGTCGGTCTTGGTGATAAGGTAGCATATAATTACACCAATACGGTAGATTGGGTTGGTGGATTTGCTCAAACAGAGTATAATGCAGATAACTTTTCTGTTTTTGGAATGGTTGGTGTATCGTCTATCAAATATTCTCTACTTAACCATTTTGTAAAGGATAAAGATGATGCAACCAAAGAACAATATGTTAAAACCGATGCGATTTCTGGATTGCAGGTAAAAGGTGGTGCAAACTATAGAGTATCTGACCAAATAAATATATTTACCAACTTGGGGTATGTAAGTAAAGTGCCCATTTTTGATGCAGTCATTGATGATGGCTCTGGCACCAAAGCCAAAAATCCGCAAAATGAAAAATTCTATGCTGGAGAAGCTGGAATTAATTTCTTTACAACAGATAATAAAATACAAGCTCGTTTGAGTGGGTATTATACACAATGGAAAGACCGTACCAAGAGTTTTGGTATTAACGAGCAAGATGGTTCAACTGATAGAGTGTATGTGACTGGAATGGATCAACTTCATACAGGGGTTGAATTGGATCTTAATTACAAGCCAGTCGATATGTTAGAGCTTGGATTTACGACTTCTTTGGCTACATGGAAGAATACTAATGATGTTTCTGGTGAATATCGTTCTTATAACGGTGTAGGGCATGATACAATCACTTATAATTTCTATGTGAAAGATTTGCTAGTAGGTGATGCTCCGCAGAATCAATATGTTCTTTCTGCAACTGTATTTCCTGTCGAAGGATTGTCTGCAAAAGTGCTATGGCGCTATTACTCTAAGTTTTATGCTCAGTGGGATCCGTTCTCAAGAACAACCGAAGAAGTTGTCAATGGTAACAGAGTACAAAGTTGGCAGTTGCCTAACTACTCTTTGTTAGACATGCACATTAGCTATAAGATGAATCTTGGTTCTACGAAGGTCAAGATTTTTGCGCATGGTTTTAACTTGTTAGATAAGATTTATGTGTCTGACGCTACTGATAATAGTAAATACAACGCCTATAGAGATTCGAATAAAGCA
>CAYTLX010000199.1:0-4882 GCA_964438645.1 uncultured Saprospiraceae bacterium
GATGTAGAGACGAGCGCAGCGAGTATCGCCGTAGAGCCAATTCAGGAATTGGCTTCAATTAGCAAAGGTTTAAGAAACCCTAATTTTTAATCTATCTGCTTGTATTTTCATCGCTAGGGCTTTTGTTTGTCGAGGTTTCTCAAACCGAACACTTGCACGATTGAACAAGGTACAAAAGGTCTATTCCAATATTTGATCCGCATGTGCCTTAGTCTTTACTTTGGAGATAATTTTCGTGATTATTCCATTTTCAATCACAAAGGTCGTCCGCATAATGCCCATGTATTCACGCCCCATAAACTTCTTTAGTCCCCAGACGCCATAGGCTTTGGCTATTTCTTTTTCGGTATCGGCGACAAGATGAAAGGGTAAAGTATATTTGTCAATAAATCTTTGGTGGCGCTCCGCAGGATCCGGGCTTACGCCCAAAATCTCAAAACCTGCCTTCTTCAACTCTCCATATTCATCTCTCAAATTACAAGCTTGATTAGTACAACCAGGAGTCATATCCTTAGGATAAAAGTACAAAACGAGCTTTTTGCCTTTATAATCCGCCAAGGAGACCTGCTCTCCTGTTTCGATGACTCCTTTAAATTTTGGTGCTTTGTCTCCTTCCTTTAGTGTACTCATATTCAAATTTTTTTCTTTCAAACAAGAAGTAGCCATTTTAGTTGCCAGTCCGCCTATCTCCCCTTGCAATTAAGCAAAATTTCCTGCATTTTGGACTTTGGACTGGAAATAGGCATTTTTGTAACTGTTCAGGTATCCGCATTTTTGCCATAAAATGCCCTTTTTGCGCCTGTTTTTGCTTTTTTTTTATCACATAGCAGTGCTATACATCAAAAAAAATAGCTTCAACATATACAAAAATGTCTATTTTTTGCCTAAAAATAGGAACAGCTAAACAGTTACGCATTTTTTTTTCGAAAGCGAATACATATTCCTATTTTTCACGTTCTAACTAGAGTAATTAAGTCCTTTTTTCTAACCTAACCGATTGACTATGCGCCCATATTTACTATTATTTTTGATGTGCTTGATTTGGACAACCGAATCTAAAGCGCAGCAAGGTCAAATAGAATTTGGCAAAAATCGGGTACAATATCACAGGCGATTTGATGAATGGATGAAATATGAAAGCCGTCATTTTATTACGACATGGTACGGCACAGGGCGAAAAATAGCCGAAACTGCTTCGCTGATGGCTGAAGCAGACTTGCCCCATATTCAAGAATTTTTAGAATACACGCCTCCCGAAAAAATCCGAATTATTGTTTATACTGATTTGGCGGACTTAAAACAAACCAATATCGGCAGTGAAGAACAATTTACCAATACCGCCGGGCAGACGCTTATCAGAGAAAATAAAATTTTTGTTTATTTTAATGGAGACCATCAGCATTTGCGCAAGCAGATAAGAGAAGGCTTAGTCAAAGTATTTATCCAAAATATGATCATTGGAGACAATTGGCAGGAGATGGTGCAAAATGCTGCGCTTCTAAATTTACCCGATTGGTACATTGAAGGTCTAGCTTCTTTTATTAGTGAAGCTTGGACTCCCGAAATGAGCCTTTGGCTTCAAGAACAATTGGCTCTAGGGGACAAAAATGACTTTTTTGCGATAGCTCAAAAATATCCAAAAAAAGGGGGGCAAGCGATGTTTTATTATTTGAACACCGTGTATGGACAAGCCAATTTAAGCAATCTCATCTACCTAACAAGATTAAACCGAAGCCTAGAAAATGGCATTGTACATGTCTATGGTAATTCAATGACTGTCGTTGCCGACGAATGGCGGACTTATTTCCAAAATCAATTTGCTAAAGAAAATAAAAATAGAAAGCCATTAGATGATACTAAAAATATTAATATTAAAAATAAGCACCAGGCTAGAATATCAAAAATAAAATATAGTCCTGACGGTAGTCAAATGCTCTATGTCCTAAATGAAATAGGCAAAGTAAAAATCTATATTCAAGATACAAAAACAAAGAAAAGAAAACGCATCTTCAAAAAAGGATTTCGCAATCCTTTTCAGGCAACGGACTACAACTATCCTTGTGTCGCTTGGCGTGGGGATGGGCAGTCGATTGCAATAGTTTATAAATATAGAGATGTCCTCTATCTCTCGATGTATGATGTCAAAACGAAAAAAACTACTACCGATGAATTTGCTCCAGGCTTTCAGAATGTACATAATATTGACTTCGTAGATGGCCACACTTTGGCGATTTCTGCTTCGGTCAATGGATTTACGGACATTTTTCTTTACTACCCTTCTAAGCGTCAGGCTTCGCGTATAACCGCCGATATATGGGATGATTTAGATGTAAAGTTTACAAATATTCGGGGCAATAAGGGGCTGTTATTTTCGTCGAACAGACCCGATAGCTTACTGGTTACCAACAAGTTAGATACTATTTTACCTATTGGAGATTTTGATATTTTTTATTATAACTTGGACAGCATGGGTAAGGAGCTCGTCCAAATCACGCATACCCCATTTGCCAATGAAAAATCACCTATTGCCATAGACACGACTTGGTTTGGCTATTTGAGTGATCAATCGGGTATTTACAACCGAGAAATTGGTTATCTAGAAAATCAGATAGTAGGTTACCATCAGAATTATCGCATGAAAGATGGAGCTCAAATCGTCGTACCTAAAGATTCTATTATTCCGGGACTAGATACTGCCTTTATAGATTCTTCGTGGGTAGAAGCCATTTGGCGTCCACAATCTATCACTCACCCATCGACCAATTATGGCTACTACTTAGTTGACCAATCCTATAGCCATGGGCACTTAGCGAACCTAGTCTTAAAAAACAACCAGTACTTCGTATTTCATGATTCTTTAGACCTAACCAAGAATGCGACCGGCTCGCTTTCGCAATATCAACTCAACCGCATCAATGCACAGAAGAAAAAAGAGTCTGCCAATGCACCGAATGATATTTTGAAAGAGCAACCTATTGACACCCTTCCCCCACAACCCAAAACGACCTATTATTTTGTCACTCAATTTGATGATATTCCGACCACCCCTCAAGCAATAGAAACGGCCGACGACACCCACACACCTAAAAAGAATACAGACATTAGTCTTTTTGCCAACCCAGGCCCATTAGAAGCTTTTCAACAATCAAGAATCACCCCCAAACGCATTCGTTTTAGGATGAACTATCTAACCACGCAAGCAGATAATAATTTATTATTTGGGGGATTAGATAGTTATGCCGGCACGCCCGAAGAATTCACTACGCCCCCACCTGGTATCTTGATGAAAGCAAACTTTAAAGATTTATTAGAAGATTACGAGATAGAAGGTGGTCTTCGTTTCAATCTTACTTTTAATCAGATGGAATATTTTATGCAGTATTGGGATCGCAAGCATCGCATTGATCGGCAATATGGTATCTACTTGCGTAAAACGTCAAAAACGGACGCAGGATTTACTTTTTTCGTTCCACATAATGTCAAAAATCAAACCGTTATCGCTACTTCCCAATGGCGCTATCCTTTCGACATTTACAGAAGCCTAAGAGCGACGACCACGATGCGCTTTGATCGTTTTTTAGAGTCCAGTACGGATACTTTTTCCTTGCGAAATCCGCCAGTTAAAGAAAAAAGGGTGGGTCTAAAATTAGCCTATGTATTTGACAACACTTTGGATGTTTACACAAATATCAAAAATGGCACTCGCTATAAAATCTATGCCGAAATCGTCAAAAAATATAATATTGACTTTGTTGATAATTTTGACTTTTCTTTAGACAAAGGGTTTATGGGCGTCATAGGCATTGATGCGCGGCATTATCAACGTTTGCTCAAGCACAGTGTCATCGCTAGTAGATTAGCCGCCGCCACATCCTTTGGCTCCGAAAAATTACTTTATGTCATGGGCGGCACAGACAATTGGCTCATTCCACAATATGATCGAAGCACGCCTATTCCTACGGAAAATTATGCGTATCGCACCTTGGCGGCCAGTATGCGTGGCTTTCGCCAAAATATTAGAAATGGCAACTCCTTTATTCTTCTAAATAATGAAGTACGTCTCCCCCTTTTCAGGTACATCAGCCGTCGCCCACTAAAATCCACTTTCCTAAATAATATCCAATTGGTTGGGTTTGTGGATGCCGGGATTGCTTGGACAGGCAAAGATCCCTTAGACTTAGATAACCCATTGAATACCAGGACTGTAACTACGTCTGACAATTCCAACACCCCTATCGTTCAGGTAAGAGTCAAATACTTTCGCGACCCTACGGTACTAGGCTATGGCATGGGCTTGAGAACTATGCTCTTTGGCTATTTTATCCGATTGGACTATGCGTGGGGCGTAGAAACTAGAGTCGTCCAAAAGCCAAAATTGTATCTCTCTATGGGTACTGATTTTTAGGTTGTGTTAAGGAATCTTGAGGTACATATTCGATTCGTCATGAATAATTGATTCCGCTTTATTCATCAGTACTTATTTCTTCTAATTCCGATTTTCCTTTTGAATAATCATCACAAGTCCATTGCCATTCTTCTTTTAATCTTAATTTATTATTCACTACTTCAATAGTTGATTTGCATTTTCCTGTTTTAAATTCACCATCTATATTCTGGTGTTGATAGGTAAAAATCAACTTGTTTTTTTCTAATTTTCCACTTAGAGTTCCAAATAATATATTTCCACCTTCATAAGTAGCCCAAACAATATTATTTTTCTGTCTATAATGAAATATTGTATCTGAATTTACTTCTCCATTTTCAGTACTTAATATTGATTTGAATTTTCTGCCGTTAAGATTTAATAAAATATCTTCACTAAAAGGCTCATTAATTCTATCTCCACGAGTTGTTGGATGTGAAATAACAATAAATTCTAAAT
>CAYTLX010000200.1:0-4869 GCA_964438645.1 uncultured Saprospiraceae bacterium
TACGTGATGAAAAAAAGCAAAAACAGGTGCAAAAAGGGCGTTTTATGGCAAAAATTTGCGGGTATTTAAACAGTTACAAAAATCAATAAAGGTTTACTCAACGTCTTTGACAACTGACAGCACATAAAACATCTCTCTAGCGATTTGGCGGTTGCGTTCGGCATATTTTTCAGTTGCTTGTGCGGTCCCGTCAAAAGCTTTGGGGTCTTCGTAAGGGATGACGATTCGGGCTTCTGCGCCGATAACAGTGGGGCATGCTTTTTCGGCATCATCACAAACGATAAGCGCACAGAAACCATCCATGGGGTTGGGGGTGTCTTCATAATGCTTAGAATACATGGCCATTCCCGGAAGGGTTGCCCCAAAACGCATCAGATAAACGGGGTTATTTCCATTTTCGGCCTTGATTAATTCGATGCCAGAATCGGTCAGCGCAGCCACCGCATTTTCGTGAAAGGCAGTCGCTTGTGTGCCACCAGAGTAGCTTTCAAAATTATAGATACCATACCAATGGGCGGCGATTTGTAACCACGCTTTGGCGGTGTGGCTTCTTCTCGAGTTATGGGTGCAGATAACGGTCACTCTAGCGGGAGCCCCTAATCTTCGTTTTCCGACGATATAGGCAGAGAGTTGTCGTAAAGATTCTTTTCTGGAATCAGAAATTAAGTCAAATTCATTGCTTACGCTTTCGCAAAATTGGACTAATTCCTTGTGGAATAAATTTTTCATTTGTCTTGTGATTAGTTACAAGGACAAATATAGGGGATTTTTTTTGAGTTATAGACTCAATTTTCAGTGCATCGTACTATTGATAGCGCACTTGCTTATCTTGTGTAGCATAGATTTATGGGTTTTGCTAGACGAAGGGGCAAAAAAAAACTTGCCTAAAGTGATTTAGGCAAGTTTTGTCTTAAAGAGCCATCGTAATGGCTTCATCAATCGTTAGTTATTTGCGGATAAACTCCAGTATCCCTTTGTCATCGACAATAGCGATGGTGGAGGGTTGACCATTGGTCTTATCCCAACGGCGTTCTTTGGCGATATAATCTACATTTTCGATGATTTCAGAGCTGATTTCTCCAAAGGTCTTGGGAAATGGGACGCCAGTAAGATTGGCGGAAGTAGAAATGATTGGAGCACCGAGCTCATCAATGATGGCTTTGCAAAAAGAACAATTGGCTAATCGGATAGCAATGGAGCCATCTTCACCACAAACTTCCTTCGGAAGATTCTTTGCTTTGGGATAAATAATAGTCAAAGGTCTTTCGTGGTACTCTAATAAGGTTTCCATGCGTGGATGGAGTTCTTTTACGTAGTTTTTCAGCATACGGATAGAGCTGACGAGCACCACGTATCCTTTACCGCTAGGTCTTCCTTTAAGGGCATTTAGTTTTTTGATGGCGTCTATATTAGTGGCATCACAACCAATCCCCCAAACCGTATCAGTTGGGTAGCAAATAATTCCGCCATCCACAAGTATGTCTGCAACGGCTTCCATGTTATCTTTTTCGAGCATATATTTGGGCAATGAAACAAAAGTTTCGCCAAAGTTCATACTATAATCCATTATTAGAGAGTTTTTTGTTAAAAAAATGAGATTAACACCAAAAAAAGAGTCTATTTAGTGACTTTTTTGGTTAAAACGACGCTCAAAGTCAATTCGTCCCGTCATTTTCCGTTTTTTTTCTTTATTTTTGGATGAAGAAATAGATTCCTTAAAATTTATTACCCACATACTACCTGAAACAATGAACAAACTTATTTTTACATTTCTCCTTTTTTTTACGCTGAATATTGTGTCTGCAAAGCATATTATCGGTGGCGTGATGACCTACGAGTATCTAGGTACTGGTAGTCAAGCCAATAGCAATAAGTATAAATTTACCCTTTTTGTCTATCGGGATTGTAATGGAAACGGTGCATCTTTTGATAATCCAGCCGAGATAACTGTTTTTGAAGAGATAAATGGCGCCTATGTGATGGTTTCATCTACAGGAAGAAATATTACCTTCTCACAGAATGTCCCCGTAGTACCCATGCCGTGTATGACGCCACCTAATGTATGTGTGCAACAGGCGGAATATTCTTTTACGATGGATTTGCCTATTACGGGTAATTCTTATCATATTAGCTATCAAAGATGCTGTCGAAATGAAACCATCACCAATATCCAAGTGCCTGGCGACGTAGGAGCAACCTATACCATAGAACTGACCAATGCCGCTATGTTGGCTAAAAATAGCAGCCCAAAGTTTAATTCATTACCCCCAATTGTCATTTGCAATGATTTTCCTATTGCCTATGATCATTCGGCAACGGATAAGGATGGTGATCAATTAATCTATAGTTTTTGTGCGCCCATAAAAGGGGGTGGGAAGATACTGAATGGTGCTGGCGCAAATTCATGTAACGGTGTGAGACCAGTACCAGGCTGTCCGCCGCCCTTTGATCCTGTTTCATTTGTACCACCTTATGGTCCGACGAATCCAATAGGGGGGAATCCACAGGTGACCATTAATCCAGGCAATGGATTTATAGATGGGATTCCACATCAATTAGGTCAATATGTCATGGCCGTTTGCGTAAGCGAATATAGAGGCGGACAATTATTATCGGTTGTACGACGTGAGTTTCAATTTAATGTTGCAGATTGCCAACCAGATATTTATGCCGATGTAAAGAAAGATACCGTTATTGGCTTTAAGAACTTTTTGATCAATGCTTGCGGGACGAATGACATACAGTTTACCAATTTGAGTATCGGGGGGAGCAATATAAATAGCTATTATTGGGAATTTGACCTGAATAATGGAGATATTGCTACGGCGGTCACAGAGGATGCTCTTATCTCTTTTCCAGATACTGGTCGATATGTTGGCAAAATGATTTTGAATAGGGGCACTCCTTGTAACGATTCTGTAGATATAGCCGTGAATGTCTTTCCAGCCATTACCGCAGATTTTTCGTATGTTTATGATACTTGTATCGCTGGGCCCGTTCAGTTTACGGACCACTCTCATTCAGATGGAATTTTGGTAGATTGGCAGTGGAAATTTGGCGAAGGGGGTTCTGATAAAGTCAAGCATCCCGCCTATCTATATAAAGACCCAGGGCTGTATCCCGTGACATTGCGGGTCGAAGATGCCAATCATTGTAAGGATGATACAACCAATGTGATAACTTGGCAGCCAGCTCCGTCAGATGTGATTATTGCGCCGAGTACGTTTAATGGATGCATTCCTGCCAATATCTTTTTTGATAATCTATCCACTCCAATTGATTCGTCATATACCTTTGAATGGGATTTTGGGGATGGTCAGGTTGATTCTGTAATGAGTCCGACTCATTTGTTTGAGAATGAAGGGGTTTACTCCATTAGTGTCAAGATTACTTCTCCGATTGGATGTGAAGCAGAAGATGCCTTTCCGAATTGGATACGGGTACTGCCTAGTCCACAAGCGATATTTAGTTATTCGCCAGATGAAGTCACGAATTTTAATCCTACAATACAATTTACGGATGAGTCCATAGATGCGGTACGTTGGTTTTGGAATTTTGATAGTCTTGCGACAACGCAGACCCAAAACCCGACCTATGCTTTTCAGGATACAGGGCGTCATGTCGTCTATCTGCGAGTAGTACACCCAAGTGGCTGTACGGATACGGCTTCGACGGTTATTGATGTTGTTCCAGAGATTACTTTCTATATGCCCAATGCTTTTACCCCGAATGAAGACACCAAAAACGATATTTTTCTTGGAAAAGGTGTGTTAGATGGAATCCGTGACTTTAAAATGACCATTTGGAATCGTTGGGGAGAGCAAATATTTGAATCGGATGATCCTACTGTCGGCTGGAATGGCACCAAAAACAATGTGGGAAGACCTTCACCGCCAGGTGTTTATGTGTATGTAGTGAATTATGTAGGGCCAAGGGGCGAGACAGAGCTTTTGCGGGGATTTGCTACTTTAATCCGATAAAAAGTAGCGGTTTTGGTTTCTCAGCTATCCCCTTGAAATGGGGACTTAAGGCAAACAGAATAATAAAAAAAACATTTTTTTATTAGGAAAAAACCATTACCTTTGCGCATCCGTAGAGATACGGGCTAATCATTGACCTATTTAGAAGAAGAGAAAAATGGATTTAATTAATTTCGTTCACGAGCAATTAACTGAAAAAAGAGATTTTCCTAGCTTTCGTCCAGGAGATCGTCTTGACGTGACTTACAAGATAATGGAAGGCGGCAAAGCCATCCGTACTCAGACTTTCCGTGGGGATGTTATCCAAATTAATGGAACAGGAGCGACCAAAACTTTTACAGTAAGAAAGTTATCCAATGGAGTAGGGGTTGAGAGAGTTTTTCCTTTCGCTTCTCCATTACTAGAAGAAATAAAGCTACTAAAGCAAGGTAGAGTAAGAAGAGCAAAGCTTTATTACCTACGTGACTTAGTAGGTAAGAAGGCGCGTATCAAAGAAAAAGCGCACTTCAAAGCCAAGTAAGCTAAAGATTTTCATGGCAATTTATTTTTTGAATCCCGACCGCATCCCTTGTGGTTGGGATTTCTTCGTTGGTTTTTTGGGGGGAGGTAGTATAGTCCACCCCCAAATTTGATGGTCAATTATCATGTCTAAACCTTTATTGTAGCGGCTACCGCCGTTTACTCCCTGCGACCGATGTCGCACTCGCCCCTACGGGATCACGCACTTGGTCTTGCGTCAGCCCAGCACAAAAAAAAAGCCACATCGAAAACGATGTGGCTTTTTGTATTTTGTATGATGTCTTGGATTACTTACGCAAACCAAGTTGAGCGACCAATTCTCTGTATTTGACGATGTCTTTCTTTGCGACATACTTCAAAAATCTCTTTC
>CAYTLX010000201.1:0-4832 GCA_964438645.1 uncultured Saprospiraceae bacterium
CCATTCAAGGTTTAAGAAAACCGTGTCAAGGGCGGCAGCACTATGCTCCTATGCTCCTATGTGTTTAAAAAATGTCGCGGGCGGCAGCACTATGCTCCTATGCTTCTATGTGTTTAAAAAATGTCACGGGCGGCAGCACTATGCTCCTATGCTTCTATGTGTTTAAAAAATGTCAAGGGCGGCAGCACTTTACTCCTATGCTCCTATGCGTTAAAAAAATGTCAAGGGCGGCAGCACTTTACTCCTATACTCCTATACTCCTATGTGTTAAAAAAATGTCGCAGGCGGCAGATTTTTATGGTTGCTATTGTGGTTTTCACAAAATCCCATTGCCTTGACTAGACATTACTATTTTTCATCTATATCGCCCAAAATGAGTCAAAATAGCATCAAATGATATTTTTTCTAATATTTAGTACAAATTCTTAAAAAAAATATGTACATTCCAAAAAAACGTTATAATATTGAATGACATGATGTTATATATTTTAATTTTTCTTTATTAATATTTTTTGTAAATTTTTATGTGCATCAAAAAAAATATCTCCATATATTTGAGAATCCTTTAATGGGAAACATACAATATTATGAGAAAAATAAGAACAAAAAGTTCTGCGAGCAATGATTCGCGGAATAAAAGCGTTAATACATCTACCACAAACTCTTCAAGAAAAAAGAAGAAAAATAACACCTACTGCGGCGCAACTACTCCCCAGTAGGTACGCCACAATATGCAGATAAAGAAAAACCAAAACTACACACCCAAATACGCTGACACACACCAAAAAAGTGTCAACTTGTCGCTACTTTTTGCGGAGTGTAGCCGATATCTTTTTTCTGATTCTGAAAAGATGAAGGTTTGTTTGACTAATCTAAAAAAAGTCATTCCAGCAGGTGATACCACCAACCAAATCAAGTATCTGCACTTTGCAGCGTTATACGAAAATCAATACGCCAACTACCAAGCTTCGTATGATTTTTTCCAGCAAGGAGCGAGTCTTTTGGATAATATTTCCATCTACAAAGAAAAAGCCGAGTTTTACATAGACTTTGTAGGAACCTGCATGAACTTAGATCGGCTCGAAGAAGCGGGCGCGCTAGTGGCCAAGATTGAGCAGCTTATTCAGGATAAACCAGACTCATTGCTTAAACCGAAGTTGCTTTGTCGGCAAGGACATTGGAATATCAAGCTATCGGATTGGGCTGACGCTACGAGGCTACTTTTTGAAGCGTTGGATCTTTTTTACAAAAATCCTGGTCTGCTCACGACCACCGATTTTCACTTTATTTCCTTGATTTATAGTGGGTTAGGCACAGTCTATGAAAAGACCAATGACCCTGAAAAGTCCAAAGAAGCCTACCTGAATGTTTTAAAGATATGTGAAAAACATAATTTGAAGACCAGAATTGGCTGGCATTATTTAAGTGCCGGCAATGCTTATGCCATGCTGGATGAATCTACCCAAGCCATCTCCTATTTTAAAAAGGTATTATTAAATACCAATGACCTTGACGATATTGTCAGAGCTTCTGCTTATGCCAACTGGGGGCATTGTATTTATAACGAAAACTTAGCCAGTACGGCCATCGGTCTTTACAATAAGGCGGAGGAGATTTATATCAAAAAGCCTGAAAAAAACTATGGTAACCTAGCACTCATCCACAAATGGAAAGGTCAACTTTTTGCGCAAGCGAAAGAATATGAAAAAGCATCCGACCACTATCAGAAAGCATTGGCTTTTGCAAAAAGCACCAAAAGTTTTAATGTTTTAGCTGATATTTGTGAAGAAACCGCCAACTTATATGCCATCCAACAGGCGTTTAAAATTGCTTATGAATATCAACTTTTGAAGGCTGAGTTTGATGAAAAACATGCAGAAAAAGCAAATCTTCAGACCATTAGAGAGCTTGGCATCAAGTATTCTACCGAAAGGAAAAAGCAAGAAATAGAAAAGCTCGAATATCAAGCTAAAGCACTGCAACTCAGAGCTTTAAGAGCCCAAATGAACCCACATTTTTTGTTTAATTCCTTGAATTCTATCCAAAATTTTATCGCCAAAAATGACCGTGATGAAGCCAGTACTTATTTGTCTAGCTTCGCCAAGCTGATGCGAAAAAGTTTGGATTATTCTGAATTAGAAACCATCTCACTCGAAAAGGAAGTGGACTTTTTAGAGCATTATTTATTTATCAATAAGCATCTGCGATTTCGAAATCGAATGGACTACAAATTAAATATTAGCCCCGATTTAGTTGATGAAGATTATGAGATTCCGTCTATGATTGTTCAGCCTTATGTAGAAAATGCCATAGAGCACGGTCTCCGGGGAATCCATGCGGGTTTAATTACTGTAAATTTTGACTTGTACAACGAAGACACCATTCGAGTGACCATCACCGACAATGGCATTGGACGAGCCAACGCTGCGGCGAATAACAACAAAGATCCCAAGCTCCAATTACACAAATCCAAAGGAACTCAAATCACCTTAGATAGACTAAGCATGCTAAATAGCCACTTCCGCCCAGAAGAGCTGGTGCGCCTAGAAGACAATATAAAGGCGGAAGAAGGAGAAAACTGCGGTACCAAGGTGACCGTTCTCATTCCATTAGGCTAGTCAATAAACTTAATGTCATAAGTGATTGGACAATGCTTGCGCAACATAAAAGCGACCCCGCAATACCTATCTAAAGATAAATCCACCGATTTTTTCACTTTATCTGCTTTCGCTTTTGCCTTCTCCCCCTTTACCACATAGGTCAAGTGAATGGATTTATAGTTTTTGGGATGCTCATCGGTAAGTTCGGCTTCCGCCAAAACGTCAAAACCTTCATATTTTACCCGCATTTTGTTCATTAAGGAGACGACATCCATGCCCGTACACCCTGTCAAAGAAGTCAATAACAATGCTTTAGGCCCTGGCCCTTGTCTAGGTGCATCCGAAACACTGCCTTGCACTCTAATGGTACTTTCTCCGATATGACTATCAAATACCAAGTCTTCAATCCAATTGGTTCTTACTTTATGTACCGCCATTTTTTTTATTTTTTTCAAGATGGAAGGCAATTCTCCCATTGATACACAACCAAACGAACGATTTAGTCTATTGGTTCAAAAAAATCGACTATGTATTATAAAAAATCGTAATTTTGCGCAAGCATCTGTCAATACTGTGACCACAAAATGGCTCACATATGCTTAACCTTAATTTTGTCACCTATGAACACTTGAAGCGCACAAAATAGCATTTTTTCGCAAAAACCTAAAGCAATGATCAACAAGAACTACTTTTTCTCTCCGCTGAAGTCTGTATTCATCCTAGCGATGACATACGTCGCACTAACCGTCTTGATGGCCTATTCGCCACAGCCCCCCATTGGTCATACTGGAGCGCCTGGCGAGTCAAACTGTGCGGCCTGTCATACATTTCCAAATGCAGACTATGATGGATTTATCACCTTAGAAGGATTACCTACAGAAATAATAGGCAACCAAACCTATACGCTTTCCCTACATGTCATTTCGACAGAAGCTCATCCACAAGTTGGTGGTTTTCAACTAGTTGTGTTGGATTCTACTAACAATACCAATGCAGGAAATCTTGCGCTTATAGACTTTACGACCACAAGTTACCAAACAGATTCGACAGGAAGACAGTATGTTGGGCATAAAAATGCTATGCCTTTTGGCAGTTCGGACACTGTTACTTGGACGTTTAATTGGACAGCGCCACCTGTCCCAACTTCTGTCATGTTTTATTCTTCAGCACTTTTGGGCAATAATCAAAACGATACTTTAGCGGATAGACCTTTGTATTTTGCAGAAGCTCATACCGTTCTTGCGCCCTTGAACATGGAAGTCGTGATAGACAATGTATCTGACCCAGCCTGCTATAATGGCTCCAATGGAGTCGCTCATGCAACCATTCAAAATGGAATGCAGCCCTATACCTATATATGGAGTACAGGAGACACTATTGCTTGGACTTATCATTTAGCGGCTGGCACCCACAGTGTCACCGTAACCGATGCCAATAATCAAGTTGCCACTCAATCTGTCACTATTGGGCAGCCAGACCCAATCGTTCCCGTCATTTCCGCATCCACTCTAATCATCCCTTGCGGGGAAAGTGTTACGTTACACGGAAGTGCCACTGGGGGTAGCGGGCCACTCACTTTTTCTTGGAATAATGGAGCAGGTGATGTAGATTCAATTATGGTTACTTCAAGTGGTTATTACTGCCTAGTCGCTACGGATACGGCTCAATGTCAAGTCAACACTTGTGTAGGCGTAAATCTAGATCAAAATGGTATTTTTTGCAATGGAATATCCGCAGATACGCTGACCTGTGCGCAGCCAACAATCTATTTACATTCTGGTGTTACTTCTATTGACACGATTAGTTATAGTTGGACGGGGCCCAATAATTTTACGTCCACGGATACGCTTCCGCAAATAACCGAAGGCGGCATCTACACGTTAGTAGCAAGCATCCCTACGGGCTGTAGTTGTACATCCAATATCAATGTAGTAGCCTTAACAGATTTTGAGCTACAAATTACCGATTTAACCCCTACCACCTGTTACAACTCGCAGGACGGTGCAGTTAATGCCGACATTATAAGTGGTGATTACCCCCCTTTTAGCACGATGCCTCCCAATTTTGAAGGAGATTCATTAAGCCAAGGCGACTACTCAGTCACGGTAACCAATGCGGTTGGCTGTTCAACGGTAGTAGATTTTACTATTCCTGGTCCTGATTCTATTTGGGTCGGTCTTGACTCTATCCATGGCTCCAACAATGTGGATGAATTGGGTTTCATTAATATCA
>CAYTLX010000202.1:0-4821 GCA_964438645.1 uncultured Saprospiraceae bacterium
CAAGGAAGGTGATTTTTAGGTTAACTCTGTAAGAAGACACCTTGCCATCTTTAACGGTCACACTTTGAGATTGTACAAACGCAGAACGGATGTCATTAATGCTTTTGGAAGCTTTTTTGACGGCTTTAGCGGTTGCATCTTCCCAACTTTTAGAAGAATCTCCTAGAATTTCAACTACTTTTAATACTGACATATTCTTTTTTTTATGGTTAAAAAATGGTTTGGTCTATTGAGTATTCGCTAAAAAAAATGTATTTGATAGCCAATGAATAGACCCCACAAGTTAACGAAAAAAAATCAATTAGGGTGTAGAAATAAGACTATTTTTTAGATAGCGGACAAAACTAATTTAGTTCGGGACTTTATGGCTCAATATTATGCCTTTATGACCTTATTCAATTAGGTTTAAAGCATCTGTAGCTTTGGTCAGTTTTGGGTCTAATTTTAGCGCTTGCTCATAGTCATTCTTGGCAGCTCCCAAATTGCCTAATTGCCCAAAAGTATAACCCCGATAATAGTATGCTTTCGCAAAAGTTGGATTGGTTTTTACCGCAAGGTCAAATTGAAGATGCGCTTTCTTGATGGAATCAATAGTCAGATACATAATGCCTGCATTAAAAAAAGCATCACTAAACTGTGGGTCAAGCAAAGCAATCTTTTTATACATATCAATGCTTTCTTGAAAGCGGTCGTGGTTGCCCAAAAATAGGGCGTAACTGTTAAGTGCATACACATTAGAAGAATCAATGGCAATCGCTGTTTTGAAGTACTTTTCGGAGATATTAGGGCCTTTTTTGCTCCAAAGGTTGCCCAAATTAATCCACCCGTCCAGGATGTCGGGATCCAAGTCCACCGCTTTTTGGAAGCTTTTAATGGCTCTTGCGGTATCTTTTAGTTCTTTGAAGTTTTGACCAAAAAGAAAAAAGGCTTTTGCATTTTCGGGGTCACGCAAAAGTAAAGCATTTAGTGCAGCGGTAGATTGCTGATACTGTTTGAGAATATGATAGATTTCGGCCTGCTTCAATAGGCATTTTGTGTTGTCTGGAAAGCGATACACTGCGCTATTTACGACTCTGATAGCGTCTTTTGACCGATTATAATCCAAAAGGACGTCCCCTAAAAAAAGATAATATTCATACTGAGTAGAATCCATTTTTAGGGCATGATTGATGTCGAGAATAGCTTCATCATAGCCACCAATGCGCCGATAGGCTTGAGCCCTAGAGACATATAGGGATACGTCATTGGGGTTTTGGTTTATTTTTTTGGTGATGTTATCAATCGCAGTGTTGCCCGACTGTTCGGTGGAGTCTGGTTTTTGGGTGGGTTTTGGATCCACTTTGCAGGCAGCGATGTGGGCAATGGCAATGATAAGCAAGGTATATTTTAGTAGCTTCATTTGGTTTTTATTTAGATTGCAACTATTCACCATAAGAATTTGTATTCTAGGTGCATCTGCAATTTACTGCAAAGTAAACGAGTCTAGGGTGACTTTTGTCTTAGAATGGGTTCTTTTTTTTAGAATACCCCAAAAAAAGCTATCTTTGACGACTCAGAAAAACTCAAAAAAATAGTTGAAAACAGGAATTGTCATAAAATCTACGGGTAGTTGGTACAAAATATTGCCCATTAGCGAAAATAGTCAAATCGAGCATTGGTCGGAAGACGTGGTCGTTGAAGCCCGAATTAAAGGAAAATTTAGGCTGGCGGGTTTGCCCGTGACCAACCCGATTGCCGTAGGCGATGTAGTCGATTATGAGCTGGAGCAGGAAGGAAAAGGTATGATAAAGCATATCCATCCACGCAAAAATTATGTGGCTAGGCAATCTCCCCGAAAAAAATACGAACTCCATTTATTGTCTAGTAATGTTGATCAGGCCGTTTTGGTCGTTTCTCTTAAATATCCAGATCTAAAATTGGGCTTTATCGACCGTTTTTTATTGATGACGGAGCCACAAGATATACCCGTGATTATCTTAGTGAATAAAATCGACCTGTTAGAAGAAGATGATTTTGATTGGTTGGGGGGCTTGGCGATGATGTACGAAAAAATTGGTTATAAGGTGTTACCTATTTCTGCAACGAATGGCGATGGTATCGAAACCCTAAAAGAACTATTGAAAGGTAAACAAACGTTGATTAGCGGTCAGTCTGGCGTAGGTAAATCCACACTGCTAAATGCCCTAGAATCTGAGCTGGATATTAAAGTAGCCCCCATATCTGAATACATGGGTAAGGGGCAACATACGACCACTTTTGCAGAAATGCATTCCCTTAGTTTTGGGGCAAGGATTATTGATACTCCTGGGATTAAAACCTTGTCTTTCAATAACTTAGAGCCACAAGATGTCGCTCATAACTATAGAGAATTTTTTATCGCTTCCGCAAATTGTAAATTTGGGGGCAATTGCCTTCATAGAAACGAGCCGAAGTGTGCGGTAAAAGATGCGATAGAATCAGGAGAAATTAGCGATATTCGGTATTCAAGTTATCTTCAAATCTTAGAAGAAGTCGAAGCTCAGAATCACTGGGAGCGCCATAAGAAGATGTGATTTTCAAAGGCTATTTGATGACTCCAATCGCTGTTAAAAACAAAAAGGTAGAGCTAGCTAGAATTAACCAAAAACGGATATCATAGATTAGTTTCTCTTTTTTTTCATCGGTGTATTGCATAGTTCAATTTTTTTAAGAATCGTTAAGTAGCCTGAGTCTAGTTCAGGCGAATATTCTTGTAGGAAAAAAGTAGGGTGGTATGATAGACTATGCAAAACGGATGCCATATAGATATTGGGTAATGTGAATGGCTGGTTAATGGGGCTAGCGGATGGTAATGCCTAAAGCTGAGTTGAAAGCTATTTAAGAGGGAGAAAACATAGCCCCAAGTTGCATTTCTGACGCTTGTGTGAAGTGAATTTCTCGAACCATATTCATATCTCTATTCCATAGCATTTGATGCCCTTTGGTTCGTTTGGTTAGCTTCATTCTACGTTGAAGACGAGCCATTTCTTTTGCGGACGCAGGTCTTTTTTTTCCTAATTGGCCATAGAGCTTTATGGCAGGGGAGACCTTAAATTGACCTTTAAAAAGAGCCTTGAGCCAAAACCATTTATTGCTATTTACCGCAAGGACGCAGATGTTTGTGTTAGATTTGGCGTGTAAAGGGATTGATTTTGGATATTTTTCGAAGTAAAACCCAGTCTTATCGTCATTGAGAAAAAGCGTGCCAATTGGGGTGACGGAAGGAAGTCCATCTTGACTAACGGTCGCGATGGAAAAATGGAAATTGGATTGGTAGGCTTTTCGAAAATGAGCTCTTATCTCTGTCCATCTTGTATTGATATCCATTGTTTTGGGTCTAAAGCTCTTTACGTAGTTGTTCTAAATCCCTGATTAGTAGTCTTTTACGATTAAAAGTCAATAGATTTCGAGAGCGAAGATCATTTAAGACTGTTGTGACGGTTTGCCTAGACGTAGCGGTAAGATTGGCAATTTCTTGGTGCGTAAAAAAGCTTTTCACAAGCGTTTCGTATCCGACTCTCACTCCTTTTTTGTCCGCAAGGTCTAATAAAAAGCCAATGACACGACTACGTGAGTCTTTAAAAACTAAAGATTCTAGTCTTTTTTCCATTTCTAGTACCCTAGAGCCCATGATTTTGAGCAAAAAAGTTTGTAGATCACTTCTGTCTTTGAGCAAGCCTGTCATATCAGACTTGGACATAGAGCAAAGTGTGGTGGGTTCTAGTGCTTGCGCAAAATCTCTACGTTTGTCTTCTCCTACTAAGGCTAGTTCACCAAATACTTCGCCTTGATGAATGATTGCTTTGAGCACTTCTTTATCGCCTTCTCCATAGGAGCCTATTTTGATACGTCCAGAAGTAATATAAAAAAGCATGTCAGATTCATCTTTGGGGACATAGATAAATTCTCCTTTTTTGAAGGTTTTGTGGACAAATGTTGCTTCTTGTGCAGCATATTTATTCGGGCAAAAAATCCCCGATAAATCAATGTTTTCTAAAAACCAAAATGAATTTTTGCCTTCCATAATTGCTTGCTTCTATTATTTTGACGCTTTTAGTAAAGCCAAATGTAATGAAAAAAAAATGAATTGTGTTGTTTCCGCAGAATAATTTGATGGGCAAAGTATTCTGCGTATTGCACCCCAAATAAAAGACAAGTTATACGAATTATTGTTTTTATAGTGATATGATGTTAGTAAAAGTCTTCTAGACTACATTGTACCTTCCCAAAAGTGCTGTAAAAAAAATGATGATGCGAATCATCTAGGATAAGAAGCAGAAGTTTTATGCGATTAATATATTATTGCATATATTTATCCGTTGTTAAATTAGACCTGTAAAGTAGAATCAAATGAGTGAAATTAAAAAAGCACGATTAGCAGATTTGCATGAAGAACAGAAAAAATGGAGTAGCCAGTTGGCCTTTTATAAAGATGAGATTGATGTGTTTGAGTTAAGGTTGAGTGAGTTAGTTCAGCGATTCACCGCTCAAAAAGTCCTTGCAGAAATTGAGCGATTTCAAAATCAATTTATCCGCCAAAGAGAAGTTATCGACATCATCAATCACCAAATTGGTAAAAAACGAAGAGATTTGGAGCAATTTGCTCGAAAAAATCCAAAATTATCGGATTTAGCGGTTTATTCGGATCAAGCAGGCTTGAGAGAAGAGATGGATTCTTTTCTTCGAATCTACAAGGAGCTAAAAAAAGACTATAATAAGCTTTTATTGCGACTACTTTAGCGTAGGTTGAGTTGAGAAGCTGAGTCACTTGTCCACCAAACTAAGGAAGAGCACTCACCCAAT
>CAYTLX010000203.1:0-4820 GCA_964438645.1 uncultured Saprospiraceae bacterium
TCACCAACCCAAAGAAGACAATTTACCCTTCTGGAAGGGTCAAATTTGCCTAAATATCAAAAAAAAAGGGATAAATGCTTATTCAAATTTGGGGAAGGACGTTTCCAAGAGTGACGCAAAATTTCCTATTTATCGCATTTATGAACCCCTTCTTATTCCCCTTGCAAGCGGGAACGGTATGGCAAATAGTAATTTTTGCTAGCGTCCTTGTTCATTTTTAGGCTGACCAAACGCTCAAAAAGCGTAGCGACCCAATCCATCTAAGCATATTTTTAAAATTCCCCCTATCTTGCGCAGGTAAAAGATAGGCCTATTGGGTTAAAAAGTCGTACACTCGAAACCAAATTGCTCTATCCATCTAAATTACTAATTATTAAATAATCAAAAAATGAAAAGTACAACCTTTCTTTTTCTCCTTTTTTTTAGTGCTCAGACCTTTGGTCAAAATCTCATCGGAATCCAATGGAATGACACACATATTGGGCACAATATGGGGGTGTTTTATGAAGCTTCGGCGGGTGATTTGACCATTGGTGTAGGCTTGACGGCCTTACTGGATAATGTACCGGATGCCACTGGGAATGTGTATCTCAAAAAAGCTTATGGCAAGAATCTAAAAGAAAAAATGGGATTAAATTTCTCTCTGTCTTATCCGATTTATCAATACAAAGAAAGCTTTGTTTTACGGGGTTTGTATCGTGCTTTTTACGCTAATACAAGATTCTCTTGGGAGGGTGATTATAGCCCAAGGTTTGTTAGTCATGAGCACTATTTGGGTTTAAAAGTGGATATACCAATTTCTAATCGAGTGGTTTTAACCCAAAGCGCAGGTGGCGGCGTGGCATATATTAGGGATATTCGAGCCATTTCTTTTTCAGACGGAATTTTTGGCAATTCGGAGTTATCTTATTTTGTTTCGGTGGGGCTTGGCTATCGTTTTGGGGTGGATTATAAGGATTAATTAGTTCGCTTTGGATACTTTAAAGCCCTATGATTCTTTATGTGGGCTATGCTTTTGTCGCTTTGGGTTTTTTTGTAAGTGATTGGTTATCAATAACTTGTACTAAGTCAAAAGAAGGTGAGCATGTGCGCTGTCACTAACGTTATTTACTGAAGTTTGGATCTAGAACTTGAATCATTTCACGCAAGTCTCCCCAATCATAATGGCTTAATTGACCCGCATCTAGGTGATAAAATAAGATTTCAAAATAGGTTTGTTTGAAGGCATTAAGCAGTGTGGCTATCTTTTTTAAATCTTCAGCTTTTACCGTTTCGTAACGCAATAAATCGCCTTCATAGAGATAGTGCCCTTTTAGATAAGTGCCTGACTTGACCGAATAGCGATTGGCGGACAATTTTTGATAATGAATGGTGTCTTGCTGCCAGCTCAAATCTGCATCCGATACAATTTTGTAAAAACTAGAATCCCTAAAAATCACCGTCCACGAAAAAATAGGCAAAGCCACTCCAAGTGAAATTGGGTAGGGCTTTGCCTTTTTTAGATAAGGGGCAATTTCTTGGGGTGTGGCGATGGAATTTTTGGTTTTCCAATCCTTAATTTTTCCCGTATTATAACACATCAAAATGCCTTCATCTACGGGCGGAATACCTGTTTTTTGTGGATATTTGTATTGGTGTAGTCGGATGGTGGCGGAGATTTTGTCGAAAGATCCGTTTGATTTGATGTAGTCAATTAGTCGAAAATACTTGTCTTTTGTCGTGGCTGTCCAATCGACATCAAGCTGTAATTTGGTGGGCTTTATAGCCCATTTTTCAAGAATATCCGAAGAATAATCAAGTATTTTTTGCGCAAGCGAATCCACCTGGCTTGTATGCGTAAATGTTCGATTGGTGATGTAAATGGTTGGAACGGGCTGGATGCCTTTCGGAAAATTAGGGGCATTAGATTGAGTGCCTTTCGGGATGGCTTGGTGGGTATTAAAATCCCAATCTACATCAAAAATTCGAATGTATAGTTTTTGGGCTTTTAGGCTGTCTAAGGCGGCTAACTCCGTGGTATTTAGCCGAAATTGAGTTTTCCAGTAGTAAAAACCCACTTCGGGTGGTGGATTTTTTTTTGCGCAAGCAGATAAGTAGATGACTAGAAACAACAAGAAATAACCAAAATAGAGCCGATACCGTCTATGGCAAAAAATATTTTGCATAACATTGGATTAGGCGTTTAGCTTTCGGCTTTCATTTTTTCGGCATTCTCCGCAATTTGCAACGCGTCGATAATGCCGCCGATGTCTCCTTCTATCACCTTGTCTAGGTTATAAAGTGTTAGGTTGATGCGGTGGTCGGTAAGGCGATTTTGTGGAAAATTGTACGTTCTTATTTTTTCAGAACGATCACCCGATCCCACCATTGATTTTCTTTTGGACGCTTGCTCTGCATCGGCTTTGTTCCGTTGAGCTTCTTGGATGCGTTGATAGAGCTTCGCCATGCAAATATCTCTATTTTTGTGTTGGCTTCGGCTATCGGTACTTTCTGCGACTACGCCCGTCGGTAGATGTGTCAAACGCACTCCTGATTCTGTTCTGTTGACATGCTGCCCACCTGCTCCGCTTGCGCGAAAAACATCCATTCTCAACTCATCTTTTCGGATATTAATTTCTTTTTCTTCGACGATGGGGATGACTGCTACCGTTGCAGCAGACGTGTGGACACGCCCTTTGGTTTCGGTGCTTGGCACACGTTGAACTCGATGAGTACCCGATTCAAATTTTAGGCGACCATAGACATTATTGCCGTGAATTTCTAACACGACTTCCTTGTATCCACCCGAAGTACCGTCATTCAATTTGATGATTTCGACCTTCCATTTTTGGTCATCAAAATACTTGGAATACATCCGATATAAGTCTCCCGCAAAAATACTGGCTTCATCCCCACCAGTACCCGACCGAATCTCAAAGATGATGTCTTTTTCATCTTCGGGATCTTTAGGGATGAGCAGGAGTTTGATGGCTTCTTCTAATTCTATTTTATGCTCTTTTAGCTCGGCGATTTCTAATTTGGCCATCTCCTTCATCTCTTGGTCGTCATCTTTGAGCATTTCTTGGGCATTCTCAATCCCTGAATTGACTTTTTTGTACTCATGGTAGGCATCTACGACCAATTTTAGGTCTTTGTACTCCTTACTGTACTTGACATAGGCGTCCTGGTCGGCCGCAATATTGGGGTCGGACAGGCGCTCTTCAACGTGGTGAAAGCGGTTTTCAATGTCATCTAGCTTGTCAATCATAAGTCTTCGTCAGTTTCGCAGCGCAAAGTTAGTGTTTTTTTGGTAATATGCGACTGAAGTAATCGTCTATACTCGTCTATAAACAAGTTTATCCTAAAAAGGAAAGTCCACCTTTTATGCAAAAGGTGGACTTTGTTAAAATTTTCTAAGGCTTTTAGTTGTTCTTAGTGAAAAACTTGGCTCTGAAGGCTTTTAATTGTTCCTGCAATTCGTTGAACGAGTGTTTAATATTATCCTTTGCCACTTTTTTGGCAATATCTTTTTTGAGTGAATGGATGGTGTCTGCTAAGTCTTTAAAATCTTTTGTTCTCTTGCCGTACCCGAGCGCTTCGGCTAGTTTTAGCTGATAGTCTGCATTTTCTAAAAGTAAAAAGACTTCATCTTTTTTATCATCTGCATTCAATTCTGAAGCTTCCGCTACATATTGCTCTGCTTTTAGGACAGGCAGCGGCAGTTTCATTTCTTCTAATACAACGGTGTTTAGTAGTTCCATAACAGCCGCTTTCGCCAACTTAGGTTTGTCTTCTTTTAGCTTTAGCGCTGCAAATTTTAACCCATCAGGATAAGAAGTTAATGGTATATAATAGGTGGTTATAATTTGCTCACTGACCAGCTTATCCAATATTTCCCTAGCTTCTTGGTAATACCCTTTTTTCATTGCATTTTGCGCTGTGCTAACTAGGTTCTTGATGACGTTAATATCTGTTACTAACTCGTTTCGCTTGGTACTTGCATTTACGGGAATCAAACCTAGTTTTGGATTGGCTGTCACTAAAGTTTCCATTTTCCCGATTAGTTCGTAAAGTTGGTTTTCTGCGGCCTTGTTTTGCCCTTTGTCTATTTCTTTTAAGACATCTTGAGTTTTCTCAATTAGAGATAAAGCTTCTAAGGTAATACCTTCCCGAACCTTGCTTACTTGGCTGTTCATGTCTTTATTGATTCGAGCATCCACGCTGTCACTCGACAATTGAGGCTTGTTGGGTACTTCAATTTTTTCTGGTAATTGTTCTTGAGCTTTTGCTGATGAGATGTCTTTGCTTGCGCAAGAAGATAAAATTTGGGCAAGAACAATTAGGCTCAATATTAATCCTTTATTTGGTTTCATGATTTTATTTTTTTGTTTAAAAATTAAAAATTCATTTTTTTTTCTTCAGCTTTTATGCCAAGCGAAACAATGTGAAAATTTGTCATTTTATTATTAATATTATTTGACAAAATGTCATCAGTAAGCTTTTAAACAGTGACATCTTGTCGCATGGCGTTCGTTTGAAATTGACTCAGGGCGTTGGGTGCAAGGTGTTCCAAATTTTACCAAAGAATTGAAAATAAGAAGTTGTCCCGGCAGTTTTTGGGGTGATAATCAAATAAAAGCTCAATAACCACAATGGTTCGGTAAAAAAAATAAACTTAGCAGTTCGATTTTTTGTATCGCCTATCAGTTTGCTATTCAAAAACGAAAAAAGCCAGTAATCGAGTCCCTGAAGCTCAATCAGAATGAACGACCGATCCCGTAGGGGTGAGCACGGCATGTGCTCGAAGGGAAGAGAACGGCAGTAGCCGGGTGGCAGAAGAA
>CAYTLX010000204.1:0-4775 GCA_964438645.1 uncultured Saprospiraceae bacterium
GGAGAGACCGCCCCTTTCTCGGGCGCTTGAGTCGCTCTATCTGAAAGTCGCTCCTAAAAATTACCGTGTCATAATTACCGAAGTATGGTAACTTTTAAAAAAAATTTGAAAGCCCCTTAAAATAACCGTACATTTGCCAATGCTTATGAATCGAATCGGATTGTTTTTTTTCAAATTCATTATTGGCGTTTTTCGAGTGTTGCCAGATGGCGTTATTCGGCCGATTGCTAATTTTGTTGCTTTTTTATTTGAGCGAGTCCTTGGCTATCGCAAAAAGGTAATTGTCTCCAACCTAAAAATCGTTTTTCCCAAAAAATCCAAGCAAGAAATTAAGCAAATCACCCATCAAATTTATTTATCCTTAGCGGACAATTTGACGGATACCCTCAAGAGTTTTTCTAGGTCAAAAGAAGAGCTTAAAGCCCGAATGACAGTCACCAATCCAGAGATATTTGATCAATACATTGCGCAAGGTCAAAGTGTCATTGTATTTGGGGGGCATTTTTATTCGTGGGAATTAGCGGTTCAGGGTACGCCTTTGTTTGTCCACCACCCAGTCTATGGGGTGTACAAGCCACTGACAAACCCGTTGGTCGGTGAAGCGCTCAATATTCGTCGCAAACGCTTTGGGAGCACCCCGATTGCTATGAACCAAACGCTTCGAGTCATCATCAAAAATAAAAAGACTCCATCAATTTATGTTTTTATTGCAGACCAAAGTCCTTCCAATGTAAAAAGTGCTCATTGGATAGATTTTTTTGGCAAGGACACAGGATTTCTGCAAGGTGGAGATAAAATTGCGCGAGCGACGGGTTATCCCGTTCTATACTACCAGATAAATCGCACCAAAAGGGGATATTACACCCTTACTTTCAGCGAGCTATGCCTTCACCCGAAGGAAAAAAAAGAAGGAGAAATCACTTATTTGTTTGCACAAAAACTAGCCCAAAACATCCAAGAAGACCCTTATGGATGGCTCTGGTCGCACAAAAGATGGAAGCGGCAAATGCCTAAAAATGCGAAGATATGGCCAAGTGACTAGCTTTGCCCCCTAAGTGATAATTGGTATAGCCATAATCAATCCGAAAGCGCTTTATTTTTATGCCAATCCCCCCAGTAAAGCCCGACAATCCCCTAACATTTTTGACCGCAAACTCCTGATGCACCAAATGATTATACCCTACTCTTAAGCGGACTTGCTCAAACCGACCCAACAAAAACTCTCCACTAAATACGACATGCCTAAAGAAATTATCGACTTCTCGACCAAAGCGATTGTCTTTTTTGGGCGCTTCCCCAATAATAATTATATCCTCTTTTGCATTAGGATCTTTGTAGGTAATATCCCATTGTTCTACATGGTTAAAGGTGGCGCTTACGCGTAAAGGCAGGTGCGCCAATCTCTTGGACACGCCAATAGAAACATTTAAAGGCAACTTTGCTTTGGGGCCACCTGCAAATGTAGAAAGTGCTGTCCCAATATTTTTGGCCACAATGCCATAGCTCATCCTAGAAGTGGTATCTTCATAGAAAAAACCTACGTCCGCCGATAGACCCGATGCCGAATAAGTATCTAGGTGAGCATTCAGAAAACTTAAATTCAGGCCCATTCGCCATTTATCACTTAACAATCTAGATGCTCCGACCTGAGCCGCCCATTCCCCTGCGGAGATATTGCCGTTTTTGACCCCAAAAACATCTGTTTTGGGAATATCTCCATAATTCAGAAATCTTATGCCACCATGAAAAGTAATACCCAATTTAGCTGCATCATAGCCTACTGCGACCACACCGTGCTTGATTCCGCCAGGGAAAAAATTGTGCTGAAAGGAAACTTGTTTATGCATTTTAGGATTGGCAACGGCTGGATTTTCATAAGTTAACAGCACATCTTCGCCTCCTACGGTAATCAGCTTCAGACCCAACGCCGACACTCTAGCGGATGGCGACATCTCCAAAGATTTAAACGCATTATGCCCTCCTATCTGTGCGGATAGGATGCTTGCGCAAAATAACAACGTAAAAAGTGTAAATATTTTCATCATGCGTTCACTTGGGTTTATGGATTCTATGCAAAAACAAACTAAACTAAGGCGAAGATATTGGGAATCAACGAACTTTTAACACACGAATGAAGTATTGCTAAGAAATTAGCTCAATTATCCCTAGAAAAGGGCAAGTTCAATACGCTAGGCTTGTTTTTTCCTTTTCAAAAAGGCCAATTTCGACTTGATCTTTTCTGGTAATTTTTGATAAAGACGCTCCAACCATACAGGCAACTGCTCAGAATGCTTTACATATAAAATCAACAAAAGAAGGCCTATGGCTCCGACCATCAGACCGATTTTGGAATAATAAGCTTGAGTTGCTTGGATTGTACTCAATACGAAATAAGGATTCATGGCACCAGGCGTGCCGTTGCCTTCTAGTATTTCCCAATTTTCAAAGCGGCTATTGTCCAAATTTGGCGCAAGCAAAGCAAGGGTCTGAAATTCATCCTTTGCTTCTACATGATAATCAAACTCATCAATAACGGCGTATGTATCCGAATACAACCCAATCGTTTCCTTTCGTTTATTTAGGCCAAACCCTAGATTTCCGACAACAGGAGCCTTAATATTTGGATGAATTTTCCGAAAGGCCGCTGTGTCTTGGCAGACTACCACAAAACCATGCTTTGGCAAGGTCATTTTGGGCAAATGAAATTCATGTTTTTTATCTCTTATTAAAAGATTTTCGAGCGAAATCTGTTCATCCGAATAATTCAGCAACTCCACCCAATCCCCACTTTCAAAGTTGTTGGCACTCACTTCATTAATGACCAATTTATCACTTAGTGGATGAATATAGGGTTCAAAAAGGGCTTTTATTTTATTCGGCAGCTTTGTAGGTAATATAGAAAGCGTTTCGCTTTGTTGATTGATTCCTTCCCAACCGACAAATTTGAATCCATTATCCGCAACTACCTTCAGCTCTATGGGAATATTTGCAAAATACTTTCCCTTAAAAGCATTTTTAATGACCAAATTATCATTTAAAACAACCTGCCCACCGTCACCAGATTGAACGTTAACGGGCACTAAAGAATCTAAGCTAAATTTATATTTTAAATGTCTGACCATGTACTCGGGGCGTTTCTCGGCGAAACGCTTCATGATGGCTAAATCTCTTTTCCACTGAGAGCGATCCTGCGCCCACCTTTTTTGTTGGCGCTTCATTTCTGGCTGAATATGTGCAGCCATTTTACCCAAAAGAGCTTTCACATTTTTGGGTTTTAAAGTGGTATTCAAACGATCCGCAAACCGATTAATAAATCGACGTTCAAAATTTTTATTGGTCAATAAGCGACGCAAAATAAATGTGCTCCAGTCTGGATGTGGCCATGCATCTCCATTCTTTTGAGTAAACAGCTTTAGGGAGTTTTTGCGATAATCTTTACGTCCATTCAGTCCAAATCCCCAATCCGTGTCATAGAGTATCCACCGCCACTTGGCCGTAGGTGTTTTTTCGCGCCAAAACTTGATATTTCCGCCTGCATCCGTATTATTGAAGTAGATTTGGGCAATATGCTGGTCTAAAAAATTATCAACATCCATCCTAGCTTCCGCTTGCGCAAAATTTTCATCTTTCGATAAATCTGTATTTTTTAGAAATTTTAGCAGCTTAAGGTATTCACGACGGCTCCCTTTTTTTACGGTCATTCTGTTTTCTAGGAGATCAATCTTGCTCTTATTGACATCAAAATGCTGCGCCACGAAGGTACGATTGACCTTTTCTCTGATATTGTAAAGCCCCCAATATTTGCCATTAATATAGAGCAGAGCGGGTCTATAATCTTGTTTGGTAATATTCCAATCTTCGACTAAAGTAGTCATAAAGCCATCTCTTAGGTGAGAGCGCCCCCAGTCACTACCTGAATTTCTTAGAACCAAATATTTGAATTTGGATAATCCCTTTTTGCCAAAGACACGATGTTTTATCCATTTATTTCCATATTTCTTTCGGGCAACGATGGCAAAAGACTTTTGGGGAAATGTCCGAGATATTCCCCCGAAAATTCTAAGTCCCACCAAGCCATTGAATACTTCAGAGCTATCGGTCTCAAAAAACTCAAAGTGAGCTGGAATCTCTCTACTACTCCAATAATTAGACTTATCGCCAAATTTCTTCTCATGTGTTGATTTAGGGCCTTCTACATAAAGTCCGTAGTCTGGATCAAACAAGATATTGGGTGGAAGCGATAAGGACAATACGGGAACCGTTGACTTTGGCTCTCCAATAAAGTAGGTATAAGCTCTATACCGTCGCTTTTTGTCAGGAAAAACCGCTAATACTCTAACGACCGTCGTTTTGGAGATCCTAAATGGCTTGGAGTATGGTTTTTGGCGTGCCGAAGGAATACGGCCATTGGTCGTATAATATACCTTTACTTTTTCAGGCATATCAATACTTACTTCTATTTTTTCTGGAAAGAAACCACCTTGCGGCGAAACGCTAAAATTATGCTTAACTGATGGCGGCAATTGACCAACAGTTGTCAATGCCCAAAAGGACAAGAGACATACAAAGAGCAAATTTTTCATTCAAATGGCGGTTTGACTACGCAAATGTAGGCATTTTTCATGAAAGAACAAAATTGAACATATTAAAATAATACAAATATGTATTTTAGAAGATGTGACCATTAAACACCAAATTGAGCCAAATGTCCGTATAATCCGTGTTCCTGCCCTTCTCCCGCATTATACGTGAGCACAAGAACACGGATAGCGCAG
>CAYTLX010000205.1:0-4746 GCA_964438645.1 uncultured Saprospiraceae bacterium
CGACGAAGGAGCGCACCAAAGACCAACAGCGACGAAGGAGCGCACCAAAGACCAATTTCCCCTACCTTTGCGTTCGATGGATAAAAACCAAAAAATATTAGTGACAGGCGGTACGGGTCTGCTAGGAAGTTATCTTTTGCGCAAGCTGCTTATAGATGGCTACTCCCAGATTAGCGCCTTGAAGCGCCCGACCAGTCAATTACACCTTGTTGAAGACATCAAGGAGCAAATCGAATGGATAGACTGTGACATTTTGGATGTGATTGGGTTGGAAGATGCGATGCAGGGCGTAAAGCAGGTCTATCATTGTGCGGCCATTGTTTCTTTTAAGTCTTCAGACCGCCAAAAAATGAAGCAGATTAATGTAAATGGCACCGCCAATGTCGTCAATGCCGCTTTGGATGCCCAAATCAGTAAGTTGGTACATGTTTCTTCCATCGCTGCTATCGGTCGAAGTCTAAAAAAACCCATCGTCCAAGAAAATCAAAAATGGGAAGAAAGTCCCATCAATACCTCCTACGCCAAAACCAAATACCTTGCGGAAAAAGAAGTTTGGCGCGGTATCGCTGAAGGACTTAATGCCGTCATCATCAACCCTTCTGTAATATTAGGTAGTGGCGTATGGCAATCTGGCTCCACGCAGATTTTTCACGAAATATGGAAAGGTTTAAAGTTTTTTCCGAAAGGACAAACAGGATTTGTGGATGTCAGAGATGTCGCCCAGCTCATGATAAAAATGATGCAAAGCGATGTCTCATCTGAGCGATTTATTGCCAATGGAGCCGACCTAGCTTTTAAAGCATTTTTTGATAAAATCGCCATCTCTATACAGAAGCCAACTCCTTCTATTCCTGTCAACGCATTTATTCGTGGACTAGCTTGGCGGTTAGAGTGGCTCAAATCAAAACTACTTGGTTCATCGCCGATGATTACCAAAGAAACCGCCATGATTTCTGCCAAGTCTTTCTCTTTTGACAATACCAAATCCATTCAAGCCTTTGACTTCCAATATCGGCCCATTGATGAGACCATCGAAGCCATTGGTCATCAACTAATAGAAGCATCAAAAATACAATTTCGCCCTATTTTATTAGATTTTGACTAAATCCGACCTATTTTACCTTTCCGTAAGCGTAAAAATACCGTTTTTTTGTTGGATTCCAGCATAGTTTCCTTATCTTTGCATCTCCAAAATGACCAAATAATTGGGTGATTTTTATCGAAAACCAAATTTTGACCTAAGTAAAATACCACATGAAATTTAGCCTTACTACATCCACTAGCCGATTACCCAAAACGGTCATTATACCTATTTGGAAATCCAAAGACTCACAAGAAATTATCCAACAAATAGGAAAAGCCTACGGCGCACCGCCCTCTTTCAACAGTGCCAAGTGGTCTGGAGAAGACAAAGAAATGTTGACCGTTTTTGCGGGAGACCACACCTTATTTTTGGTAGGTTTAGGCAACGCTCATAGCCAAAATGCTATCGCAACAGCGGTCAGAAGTTCCGTTTTTAAGAATAAAAAGTCTTTGCCTAGTTCTTTAGGGCTAGATTTGCACTTTGCCGATGAACAAAATAAATATGATGCTGCCCAACTTTTAGCGGCTGCCGTCAATGGTGCCCTACTTGGGCGATATTCTAATAACCTTTTCAAAAGCAAGAAACCAAAGAAAACAGGGTTTCTTACAGCTTCTGCCAAACTGGTGATTCGTTCTAAAGCAAAAGGAAGTGCAGCGAAAAAATCCATCGAACAAGCGACCATACTTTCAGAAGCACAAATCAAGATTTTTGATTTAGTCAACAAACCCGCTAACAAAAAAATACCTTCTACTTTAGTGGCTCTTGCAAGAAGTAATGCAAAATCTTCGGGCTATAAGCTGACCGTTTTTAGCGGAAGCGCCGTCGTCAAAAAAGGGTTTCATGCCTTACATGCCGTTGGACAAGCTAGCCCCAATCCTTCGGCCATGATCATCATGGATTACAAGCCCAAAAAAGCCGCAAAACTAACCGTAGCCCTTGTGGGCAAAGGCGTTACCTTCGACACAGGCGGAGTTTCTCTAAAGCCTAGCCACAATATGCACTTGATGAAAAGTGATATGGGCGGTGCTGCTGCTGTGATTGGTGCGATGGACGTTATCGCCAAATTAAAGCTACCCATCCACGTCGTAGGTGTTGTCGCTTCCGCTGAAAATAATATCGGCTCTACCGCCATAAAACCTGGTGACATCATTAATTCTTTTAGCGGTAAAACCATCGAAGTCTTGAATACCGATGCTGAAGGCCGATTGGTTTTGGCAGATGGATTAGCTTACGCAAATAAAGCGTTTAAGCCCGATGTCATGATTGACTTGGCAACTTTGACGGGTAGTATCGTACGAGCTATCGGAAAGCCTGCCGCAGGATTGTTTACACAAAATAAAGAACTCTCCGAGCAATTAATTAATGCTGGACAGAAATCAGGAGAACGCCTTTGGCCGATGCCTATGTGGGACGAATATTTGGACGAAATGAAGTCTGATATTGCAGACATCAAAAATCTAGGCTCTTCTCCTAATGGTGGGTCGATTACGGCAGCCAAGTTCTTAGAAGTATTTACCAATAAACACCCTAAATGGGCGCATTTGGATATCGCTGGTCAAGCACTCAACGATAATGAATTTAGTAACCAAGCCAATGCCACCGCTTTTGGGGTGCATCTCTTAGTCGCTTTTGTCAAGGGCTTAGTCTAAACTACTTTCTTTTTCGTTCTAAACCAACCATCATGAAGCATTTTCTACTCTCCATTCTTTTCCTAGTAATGGCCAATATGCTATGGGCTCAAAATGAACCACCTAAAGATTGGTTTCATCTTGACAACCAAACAGACCACTACATGGGTATTAGTTCCTATAAGGCGTACAAAGAATTATTAAAAGGAAAAAAAGCAAAAACCATTATCGTTGCCGTTTTGGATTCAGGGGTCGATGATAAGCATGAAGACCTAAAGGACATTATGTGGACTAACCCTGGCGAAATCCCCAACAATGGCATTGACGATGACCATAATGGCTATATAGATGATATTCATGGTTGGAATTTTATCGGTGGTAAAGATGGAAAGAACATTGACAAAGAACAGCTAGAAATCACCCGCCTGTATAGTTATTATACCAAAAAATTTAAAGATACCAACCCAAATAGCCTTTCGCGCAAGCAAAAAAAAGAATACCAAAGATACCAACTCATCAAAAGTGATTATGACAAACAATACAAAGGCGTAAAAGATAATTTTGATCGATTTGCAGGCTTACTGGATGCTTTAACCGCTTTGCAAAAAGCCTATGGCAAGGATGATTTTACCGCAGAAGATATTCCAAATATCAAAGTCAATACCCCATTGGCTGGTCAAATCATTCAAATGCTCCACAAAGGCGGAACGGCCGCTGATTTGCGCAAGCGACTAGAAGGTGCCTATGATTATTATGCCAAAAATGTCAATTATTACTACAATCCTGATTTCAATGCCCGAAAAATCGTCGGCGATAATTACACAAACTCCTACGAAAAACATTACGGCAATAACGATTCCAAAGGGCCAGATTCTTCCCATGGCACCCACGTCTCAGGTATCATCGCTGCCAAACGAAATAATGGAATCGGTATCGACGGCATCGCTGACAATGTACAAATTATGTCCGTCCGTGCCGTACCTGACGGGGATGAACGAGACAAAGACGTCGCCAACGGCATTATCTATGCCGTGAACAACGGCGCCAAAATCATTAATATGAGCTTTGGGAAACCATATTCTTGGGACAAAAAAGCCGTGGACAAAGCAATGCGATATGCTTCTAAACATGGCGTCTTGTTAGTCCACGCCGCCATGAATGACTCCAAAAATGTAGATAAACTCATCGTTTTTCCCAATGACCACTATCAGAAAAAACGTTGGTTTGGCCCCAAATATGTCAAAACTTGGCTCGATGTAGGGGCTCTTTCGTGGAAAAAAGGAGAAGATGCCATCGCCACTTTTTCTAATTATGGCCAAAATACGGTGGACGTTTTTGCCCCTGGCGTAGCGATCTATTCCACCACGCCCGAAAATACTTATGCGAGCTATAACGGTACTAGCATGGCTACGCCCGTAACTGCTGGTATTGCCGCTGTTTTGATGGGCTACTACCCCAACCTATCCGCCAAAGATGTCAAAAAAATCATCATGGCTTCGACCATTCCGCTTACGCAAAAAGTAAAAAAGACCGATACGCAAGAACTGGCAAATATGCGTGAATTATGCCGTACTGGGGGCGTGGTGAATTTGTATCGAGCCTTACAGATGGCTGCTAAATACTGAGAAAACGACTTTCTACCGTTCCCAAAAAGTTAAATTCTAGTTAAAATTTTATATCTGCAATTGTTTCTTTTCATTTTTATATAGTTTTGTTTCAAAACCTATATATCATGAAAGAAACAATACATTTTGCCATTATCCTTACTCTCTTTGCTTCCTGCTCAGATGTTTATAGTGTTTATAAAAGTCCAGGCCATATTGATTGGTATGAAGATGACTTTAGAAACACCAAGACGGTCAAGCTCGAACAAAAATATTTGGCCACTAGCGCACAAACTATTCATGCCATAAATACCACGCTCTCTCTCCAAAAACAGCTTACTACTTCCAACCAAAAAACAATACTCAAACTCAAACTAAACACCGATTTTTCAGAAACCATCCAGCCCAAATTTTTCTTTCAAGTGGATGA
>CAYTLX010000206.1:0-4687 GCA_964438645.1 uncultured Saprospiraceae bacterium
ACGGGATCGGTCTAGCAGCCCAGCGGCTACCGCCGTTCACTCCCTGCGAGCGCTGATCCACTAGAAGTCATTATTTCGATCGCAAAAGCATCCAACTAACCACCCATAAAGGTAGATTTTTAGTCAAAACACCAAAAGGATGCATCCAAAATTCTGGGGCTAAAATGGACAAAATAAGGGTATATATAACAATAAATCCCATTTGAGCAATCAAAGAAGTGTTACGTGTTCTCTTAAATAACAAGCCCATGGCAAGCAGTATGTCCACGATGCTTCCTGCATAAATAAAGGGAGGGGCCGTTGCTCCCTTCACTCCAATTGATGCCATCAACTCTTCACTCGCTGACCAAGACACCAATGAACTCACTCCCGACCAAAACCATACTATAAACAATGCAATAAAACCAAACATTCGCAAAAAATCATCGCTTGGTTGAACCCCATTGGGTCGAATAAAGGAAGAAGCCTTTTCTTGAAAAATAGGCTCATAGTTTTTCACATCTATCTCATCAATCATCGTAGCCATATTTCGATTAAATATCCCAATCTCTAACTTAGGAAAAAGCTTAAACAATAGATTGACTGGCCAACTAGGCGTCTGCAAATAAATCGCTTTTTTCCCCCGTAAGGCGGTATATAAATCAGTCATTTTTTCTGCGGAAGCTATCGCAAAAATGGAACTCGGGTAAGCCGAAAAATCATCCACCATCTTACTTACCAATTCCGTTAATTGCGAAATATGCACTAAGGGCGGATTACCACCAACCAATGGAATCAATGGAAACTCCGAAATCGCCTTAAAAAACCGGCTGCTTTTACCATCCACACCCAAAACAATACCAGGATAAATCACTTTCGCCATATCAGTTGACAATAAAAAGGTATCTACTTCTTTTTTTGATTGAAGAAAATCATTTGGAGGAGACGGTCTCTCCGCTCCAATAGCAGAGATGTTGATTATTTTTATCTTTTTATTCAAACAATGAGTAAACAGTTCTTTGGGTGCAGTCGTTTGGACTTGTGCAAAATCGCCAGAAATAATCCCAATCGCATTAATCACCAAGTCGATATCTTCCAATAATTCATCCCAATTATTGGCTTTCGCAAAATCAACCTTTCGCCAAAACGCATAAGCCCCCATACGTTTCCGACTACCACCAACAACATGGTGAGTCCCAACCAAACGATAAAAAATAGCGTTCCCTATAAAGCCTGTTGCCCCTAAAACCAGTACTCGCATTTAAAGAAATGGTTTATAAATCATCAAATAATATAAGAACATCGACGCCAAAAAAGAAGGAATCCCCAAGTAAAACCACCAACTCATCAAGCGATGATATTCTGGGGTTAGTTCTCCTGTTTCCTTCAATATTTTTCGGAGTCGTAATTGTATAACAACTGCCTTTAACCAAGTAAGCAATACCAATAAGCTCACCCCAATCACAACCCAAAACCATCGACTATATGTCAACCCCAATATTTCAGACAACATCAATCCAGTGACCAGTTGAATCACTACAGAAGGAAAAGTAAAAAGGGTATCAGCCAAAATGACTAATTTGACCACATCCGAAATGGTACCAATCCCTGTCCGTTTGTAGGTCAAAAACAGATAAAATGCACTCCCCAACCCCGTTCCAATCATAATGGTTGCACTAAGAATATGGATGGTTTTTATCAATTGATAAGACATCCTAAGTCGTCTCTTTTACCTTAAAATACCGCATCAGCCCCCATACACTCATCCAAGGTGGATTGGCTTTTAGATAGCGGTCAATATCGACTGCTGACACATTTTCGGCTTTCATTTCTTCGATAGAAAAGGCTTGAAATAATGGGACTATTTCTTCTGTAGGTGTCCCTTTTTGATAGTAAGGATAGATCCACGCCGCCCATTTATCCAATCTTGCTTCTAGCTCTGCCAAATGGGCTTCCACCGAATCCACCCGCCCAAAATGGGTCAGATAAATGGATTTCGGCTTGAGTTTATTTATTATTTCGATAGATGCTTTCCAATCTTCGATATGGATATCGGGGGGCGGACAAGGGGGGGCGACTAGATTATCGCCGATTTTTACACCACCTACATCCCCAGTAAAAATATCTCCTTCATGCTGCCAAGCGATATGATGCACCGCATGCCCAGGCGTGTACCATGGTGTAAAATTCAGACCGCCAATCTTCAAATCCTTGGCATCATCCATCGCATGAAGCAAAGATTCATCAATCGATTGCATATCGCCCCAAAGATATTCCATCTCATCTTGGTAGATTCTTTTGGCGGAAGCCCATAATCGCTCAGGATTCGCCAAATGCTTGTATCCTTTCGGATGAACATAAATTTGCGCCCCATTTTTTGCGAAAGCCCAAGCAGCTCCAGCATGATCCAAATGGATATGTGTGAGCAGGACGTGGCGCACATCTTCGGGTTGGGCGCCCATTTCTTTTAGGACTTGCGTCAAATGATTATAGGTCGAATAGGGACCCGACTCAACCAATACCAGTCCGTCGCTAGATTCCAATAAAAAAGAAGCAATGGTATCGGAAGAATCCAAAAAATTAAGGTCAATTATTTTCATGTTTAGCTCATTTACGGTTTTTAACTTTTCAAATGTTTTTAACTTTTGGAAAGTTAAACAAAAAATTTGTACATTTAGCGCATAAACCAATATAATTTATGGCCAGTTTCAAATTTGACGAAAGCAACCCCAAAGTCCAAAGCCTACTAAAAAAGGTGAATTCCAACCTAAAAATGAAGCTTTATCTTTGGGCAAAACTACCCATGGCAGCCTTTAGCGGCATGCGTGTAGGCAAAGTTACGCCCCATTTTGCGGAAGTAGTGCTCCCCTACAGATGGCGCTCTCAAAATCCATTTAGATCCATATACTTTGCCGCGCAATGTGCTGCGGCAGAATTATCGACGGGTTTATTGGTTTTAGCAGCCAAAGCTTCTGCCCCACCGATATCTATGTTGGTGGTACAATTTGAGTCAACATTTAGTAAAAAAGCGAACAAAACACTCACTTTTAGGTGCGAACAAGGCCCTGAATTCATCGAAGCCATCGAAAAAGCCGTAAATACAGGGGAAGGCGTCACTTTTGTTGCCACAACCAAAGGCATTTTACCGTCTGGCGAAATCGCTTCTGAAATGAAAGTGACTTGGTCTTTTAAGCTAAAATCCTAGTATTAACATTTTATTGCTTGTGTTTTATAAAGATTGCAGGTAGCTTTGCAACGTCAAACATAGATGGTATCATTATATTTTTACTTATTTTCATACCATCTTCATTTTAATACATGGTCAACTTTGACCATTTCACACAAAAACTAATTGCGATGTTTAAGAATTTGCTAAAATTTGCCTTCCTTTTTATGATTGGAACCGCTATTTTTACGACTGGATGCACCAAAGATGATCCACTACCCAATCCAGAGCCTGTAAAGAATCCTCCTACGATAGAGATTCTTACTACTGGGTTTTATGACACTATTGTCACTACTGATACTAGTAATTTGTTTACACTGAATATCAAAGCAGATACTGGAAGTATTGCGTTGAAGACATTCACCATATACAACGGTGGTGTAAAAATGGCTCTTAATAATTTCAGAATTAACGGCAATATGCCTTCTTCGAACCCTATTCTTATCGTCGATGCTACAGAAAAGAATGGCTTCGCTTGGGATGTGGCTATCAGAAGCCAAAACACTTATGATACGCAGACTTATACACTTGAAGTCGAAGACGAAAATGGCAAGAAAGCTGAAGCGAGTATTGTTATTGTTGTCAATGAGCCCGTTACAACTCATCCTCTTGACATGGAGTTAACGGACAAGATGTTTTACAATAATAGTGGCCCAATGAAAGGGGGAATTGATTTACTTGATGGGTCTGCCCAATCTACTGTAAGCGGTTCTCCACACATTAAAGACAACGGCTTGAATACCAATGGGTGGGCGCAGACTATTAGCCCTGTTGGCTCTGTAAGTATGCGTTCTGTAGATGGAGCAACAGTGTATGCAGACATTGACACCAAAGAAGGAATTACGGCATTATGGGATGCAGGTACAGATGTTACTACTTCTGCCATGCTAACTGGTGGTGAAATGTTTGTCGCTCAAGTACCAGATGCCAATGGTACAATAACTACTGTACTCTTCAAGATTACGAATGTCACTGTTACCGCAAACGACAATAATGATTTTTATACTGTATCTATTAAGTACTAAACTTAGCAGAAATTAATAAAAGCCCCGATGGTCTCGTACTATCGGGGCTTTTTAGTATGTTTGCACAAAATAATGATATGCCCTATTCTTGGATACTCTTCGATGCCGACAATACCCTACTCGATTTTACAGGTGCGTCAAAAAAGGCTTTTGCGCAAGCAGTCACCAAACTCGAAATACCCAATCTCCCCAATCTTTTTAGCCGATACAAAAAAGCCAATCACCTAGTTTGGACAGCGTTTGAAAATGGGCAGATTGATGCCATCACCTTGCGGAAAAAGCGTTTTGAGCTCTTCTTAAAAGACATTGAAGTGGACAGAGATCCCGTACTATTCAATCAGTTATATTTGGACAACTTGGTGGAGCATTCTGAATTGCTGCCTGGCGCCCGACGACTACTCGACCATTTGCATGGAAAAACAAAACTCGGACTCATCACCAATGGCCTAAAGGAAGT
>CAYTLX010000207.1:0-4657 GCA_964438645.1 uncultured Saprospiraceae bacterium
TTTGGGGCGCTTCGCTTTTGGTGCTGCCGCAGCGACTTGCATCAACGGCGTACACATTTGGTCTTTGGTGCTCCTTCGTCGCTTGGTCTTTGGGGCGCTTCGCTTTTGGTGCTGCCGCAGCGGCTTACATCTACGGCGTACACATTTGGTCTTTGGTGCTCCTTCGTCGCTTGGTCTTTGGGACGGGCTGCGCCCTTTGGTGCTGCCGCAGCGACTTGCTTAGGGGCGTACACTTTGGCTTTGGTGCTTTTTTGGTCTTTGGTGCGCTCCCTTTGGTCGCTGTTGGTCTTTGGGACGGGCTGCGCCCTTTGGTGCTGCGACAGCGACTTGCTTAGGGGCGTTGAGCCTAGAACCAAGAATCCAAAATAAATCCAATCCCGATGAACTGAAAGAATGAAATCCTGTTAACCACACTCACAAAAGAATCAACATGTTTAAAATTTTTCGAGTAGTCGCTATTTTAGAAGGTTTGTCCTATCTTTTACTGCTTTTTGTGGGTGTTCCCCTAAAGTATTTTGGAGATAATGACATCATGGTCAAATCACTAGGGATGCCCCATGGCTTATTATTTATCACTTACGTAGTCCTAGCTATCCTACTCAAGCCAGATAGAAAATGGAACAAGAATACATTTTGGAAAATTCTAGTGGCATCTGTCCTTCCATTTGGTACTTTTTATGCGGCTAAAAATTACTTCTAAAGTAGTATAAATTGGAAAGATAGTAGTACCTTTCGGCAAAAATAACATGAAAATTGTCATTGATGGGGGCTCATCCAAGGCGGACTGGCTGTTTCTAAACTCAAATCAAGTGGTCACTCAAATAGAGACGTTAGGATTTAATCCCATGTTGAACAATTTTGAGCCGTTTCAAGCTTCTTTTTTAGCGCACTCCAATAGACCAGACCCATCAAAAGTTTCCGAAGTTTTTTATTATGGCGCAGGATGCTCAACCCCTATGACCATGAGCCTTGCGGCAAAAACGTTGGAAACACTCTTTCCAAATGCAAAAATCCACGTTGACAATGACCTTATAGGTGCCGCACGAGCCGCCAGTCAAGGCAAGCCATCTGTCGTCGCTATATTGGGAACTGGATCCAACTCGTGCTTATTTAATGGAACAAAAGTCATTGATCAAGTATCCAACTTAGGCTATTTGCTAGGCGACGAAGGGGGTGGCTACGCGATCGGGAGAGAAATATTACGTGCTTTTTTCTATAGAGAATTACCCCCAGAGCTCACCGTAGCCTTTCAAGACAAATATCAACTGACCAGAAATATGTTAGTCGATGAAATTTATAATGCTGCTTCTCCAAACCGAAAAATTGCGTCATTTGCAGAGTTTGCGGTTCATTATCGATCTGAAGAAAGCATTCAGGAGATAGTGCAAGATGTTTTCCAAGAGTTTATCAGCAAAAACCTACTCAAATATCGTGTAACCACGTCCATTCCTGTCCACTTTATTGGTTCTATCTCCTATATTTTTCGGAATAAACTGGAATTTTTATTGGTAAAAAACAATATACTTCCAGGTACCTTTTTGCGCAAGCCGATTGATGGACTTGGGCGTTATCATGGAATCAAAAAATAGTAAAAAACATGCAACTTTTAGCAAATAATACTGTCGTTCTTACGAAAACAATAGTTCGACACCGCAATTCAATACTGGTATTTATTGTAGCTGTTTAGGTGCCCCTATCTTTCTTTCTAAAAACAGGGGCACCTAAACAGTTACTATTTTTTTTCACAAAATCATTAATCATGCAATTTAAACCCACAATGTTTAGCTTATTCATTGGTCTGGTTTTATCAGCCTTTCCATTTTTTGCGCAAGCTCAAACACTGCCTTCTGGCATCACCAAAGTGACCACTGTAGAAGGTGTCACAGAATATCAATTAAAAAATGGACTACGTGTCCTACTTTTTCCAGAACAATCAAAGCCCAAAATCACGGTAAATATCACCTATTTAGTTGGCTCGAGACATGAAGGATACGGCGAAACAGGGATGGCTCACTTATTGGAGCACATGGTCTTCAAAGGCACGCCCAATCACAAAGATATTCCGTCTGAATTAACGGAACACGGAGCCAGTCCCAATGGCACCACGTGGTATGATAGAACCAATTATTTTGAGACTTTTTCGGCAACGGAAGAAAATTTAAAATGGGCATTGAGCCTGGAATCTGACCGAATGATCAATTCCTATATTGCCAAAAAGGATTTGGAGACGGAGATGACCGTCGTCAGAAATGAATTTGAGATGGGCGAAAACGACCCAGGAAGTATTTTATATGAAAGGGTACTTTCTACTGCATTTTTATGGCATAACTATGGTCAGAGTACAATTGGTGCACGTTCGGATATAGAAGATGTGCCTATCGAAAGGCTCCAAGCTTTTTATCATAAATACTATCAACCCGATAATGCCGTGCTTTTAGTCGCTGGAAAAATAGACCCTGCAGCTACCCTAAAACTAATCAACCAATATTTTAGCCCAATACCCCGTCCAAAAAGAACCGTTCCGTTGTACAACACCTACACCCGTGAGCCTACGCAAGACGGGGAGCGACTAGTTACCTTGAAGCGAGTGGGTGATTTGCAAGTCGCTTCATGTGCCTACCATATTCCCGCAGGTACACACCATGATTTTGCACCCATACGGGTATTAGAAGAAATTATGACCGATGAGCCTTCTGGTCGGTTGTATAAGGCATTGGTCGAAACCAAAAAATCTTCTGGAGTTTGGGGGTTTGCACCAGCACTAAAAGAGCCTGGTTATGTATATTTTAATGTGGATGTCCGTGCTTCAAAAGATGTCTATGATGCACAAAAAACGCTTTTAGCCACTTTAGATGACATCACCAACAAGCCGCCGACCAAGGAAGAAGTTGATCGTGCTAAACAACGAATCCTAAAACATTGGAATTTAAATTTTAATGATGCAAATAGAATTGGCGTCTATATGAGTGGTTATATTGCTCAAGGAGATTGGAGATTGTTATTTTTATATCGGGATGCCATCGAACAAGTTACGCCAGATGATGTCTATAATGTCGCAAAAAAATACATCAAACCTTCTAATAGGACATTGGGCATATTTGTACCTACCAAAAATACAGACCGCGCTGAAATCACAGAAGCGCCTAATGTCGTAGATTTGGTCAAAGGGTACAAAGGACATAAAGCGATTGCAGAAGGAGAAGCATTTGATCCGTCTCCACAAAACATTCAGACTAGAACAAAAGAAATTACCCTTAAAAATGGTGCTAAAATCGCTCTCCTTAAAAAAGAAAATAGAGGTAACTCGGTGACCGCTCGCATCAAATTAAGATATGGTAGCCTGAAGTCCCTTACGGGAAAAGCGACCGCAGCGGACATCACGGCAAGCATGCTTAATAAAGGAACTAAAACAATGACTCGTCAGCAAATACAAGATAAATTTGATGCGTTGAAAGCTCGTGTTGGGTTCTATGGTGGTTACAATGGCGTTACGGTAACCGTCGAAACAGAAAATGAATTTTTGGATGAAACGCTAAAATTAGTCTTTGATATTTTGAAAAATCCTACTTTCCCTAAGGCAGAATTTGACAAATTAATTCAGGAAAATTTAGCCGACATTGAATCACAACAGTCTGACCCACAGGCTATTGCATCGCATGAGCTCCAAAAGCTTTCTACTCGCCCCTACCCCAAAGATGATCCTAGGTATGTAAGTAATTTTGATGAAGATATTGCCGCGTACAAATCTGCAAAATTAGAAGATGCGGTAAGCTTTCATAAAAATTTCTTTGGCGCATCCAAAGCGACGGTGTCGGTGGTCGGTGATTTTGACGAAAGTAAAATTAAAAATACTTTAACCCAAAATCTAGAAAACTGGAAAAGTAAAAAGTCGTACGACCGAATTACTAATAAATTTTATGAACCAAAACCCGCTAATAAAAACATCAATACGCCCGACAAGGCCAATGCTATGTTTTTTGTGAAGCAAAACTTAAAATTAAAAAAGGATAATCCTGATTATGCTGCTTTAACATTGGGTAACTTCATACTTGGTGGCGGCTTTCTAAACTCCCGTCTAGCTACTAGAATTCGCCAAAAAGAAGGATTGAGTTATGGCGTAGGCTCTTGGTTATATGGCAGTGATTTGGACGAAGTGGGCGCCTTTGGTTCCTATGCGATTTATGCGCCAGAAAATGCCAAAAAATTAGAAAAAGCCTTCAATGAAGAGATTGCCAAGATGCTTAAAGATGGGTTTACCGATGAAGAAGTTGCCGCCGCAAAATCGGGTTGGCTGCAAAAACAAACAGTTAATCGATCTTCGGATAGAAATCTAAGTCGGACTTTAGAGAGCAATTTATTTGTGGATAAAGATATGATTTGGACAGAAAAATTTGAGCAACAAATCAAAAATGTAACTACCGCACAAATTAATGCTGCTATGAAAAAATACATCCATCCTGATAAATTCATCATGGTCAAGGCAGGGGATTTTGAGAAAAATGTGGAAAAACCGTAAAACGACTGGATTTAACCTGAAAAAAGCTGCCAATGAGATTTGTTGGTGGCTTTTTTTTTGCATTGAGTTGTGAGTTGAGCGCTTCGCTGGTTGAGTCGCTTCGCTGGTTGAGCGCTTGTCCTTCGGACTTTGCTGGTTGAG
>CAYTLX010000208.1:0-1345 GCA_964438645.1 uncultured Saprospiraceae bacterium
TAATACGATAACGTCCACCGGCACCGTCTAACCATTTTTTGATAGTTGATGCCTTTATTGATGCTAGCTTACGCCAAGTCTTTACACCGTGTTCTTGCAAGAATTTATCCATTACAGGACCGACTCCTTCTACCACTTGAAGGTTATCCATGATACGTGCATAAGCGGCAGGTAATTTTTTAGCTTTAGGCTTGCTTACTTTCTTTGCAGCTGTCTTTTTAGCTTTTTTGCATTCACCTTCGAGAAGGTTGCCATTCTTATCCCAAATTTTAAGCTTCACCAACATCTTTTCGGCCTTAGCATCCGTCACTCGACCATCAGTAATTACTTTTCCGCCATCAAATTCCTTTTGATGCTTAATGAGTTTTTTCCAATCTCCTTTTGCCGCAAGGTCAGCTTGTAAAGGCCAAGTCGTCGGATCAATAATACGATAACGTCCACCAGCACCGTCTAACCATTTCTTGATGGTCGATGCTTTCATAGATGCTAGCTTACGCCAAGTCTTTACACCGTGCTCTTGCAAGAATTTATCCATTACAGGGCCGACTCCTTCTACTACTTGAAGGTTGTCTTTAATGCAATCATACATTGTGGCGACTCTAACGACCTTCTTTTTAGCAGGCTTAGCGACTGCTTTAGTGGCACACTTAGCATGTTCCTTTTCTAAGGAAACGAATTTTGTTTCTAATCCAGCATAACGAGTAATCATACCGTCATACTTGCTTTTCCAATTTTTTAATTCAAAATTGTACTTAGATTGAATGGCTTTCAACTCGGTATTAGCAGTAGCCAATTGAGCTTCTAATTTATTAATTCTAGACTTGTAATTGCCAGTATCTCTAAGGACTGCCTTCAATTCACCTTCAAGTGTATTGATTTTTGTCCTGTAGCCTTTCAGTTCGGTATCAAACTTAGAATTGAGTGTATTAATTTTAACACTGTATTGACTAATCTGACCTTCGTATTGAGTTTTTAAGGAGTTAGCTTGCTTCAAGGTTTGATTTACACTTATCTCTAACTGTCCAACTTTAGATTTATAGGTCGTCAAGCGATTTTCATAATCGGCTTTTAGCTTATCAATGGTTGCCTTCGTGGACTTTAAGTCAGATTCTAAGCTATTAATCTGCTTAGAGTAGTTGCGCAACTGTACTTCGTACTGCTTCTTTTCTTCCGCAATGTTCTTCTTCTCTGCTTCAGCCTTATTCCATTTCGTCTCAAATGCTAATAAACGATTTTTATAATCGTTTAATTGCTTCTCGTAGTCTGCTTTTAGCTTCGCAGCAGCGTCATTACCTGACTTGATGCTGCTCTCAAAACTAACAAGGCGTGATTTATAATTGCCGAT
>CAYTLX010000208.1:1445-4649 GCA_964438645.1 uncultured Saprospiraceae bacterium
AAGAAGCGTATTTGCTTTCCCAATTGCTTATTTGTGTGCGGTAGTCACCGATTTGAGACTCGTATTCCGCCTTCATGCTGGCATTAGACTCTTCTAAAGAAGCGTATTTGCTTTCCCAATTGCTTATTTGTGTGCGGTAGTCACCGATTTGTCTTTCGTAATCAACCTTCATTTTTGCAGCGGACTCTTTTTCAGCTTTCCAATTAGCTTCTAGTTTAGCAATGGTCGCTTTATGGTTAGCGATTTGCCCTTCCAAGGTTGCCTTCAATTTTGCATGAGCATTTTTCTCAGACTTTAAGTCCGTCTCAAACAAAGACAATTTTGACATAAAGTCACTCACCTGACCTTCATGGTCTGCTTTTAGCTTAAGCGTGTTGTTTTTCGCAAGAACCAAATCAGCATCTAAACCAGAAATACGAGATTCAAACTGCGTCTTAGCTTTTAAGCTTCGGGCATTGATGGTTTCAATTTCGGTACGGGCATTGCCAAGGTTAGTGTTTAGACCCTTGATATCATTTTCAAGCGATCCAACTCTAGTTTTGTACCCTTCTAATTCACTCATTAGGGCATGATACTTAGATTTGTAAGTACCCCAAATTAGTTTACCAATCATAAAAGCAACGGCAGCAGGCAACAAAATAGCCATGGCAGCTTGCAGGAATGATAAATCACAAAGACTAAATAAATACATCATTTTGTTTGTTTTTTGTTTTATTGTTTCTTTAAAATTCTCAAGACAGTTCTTCTATTCTTGACACGGTTTTCTTCAGAAGTATTAGGTACCATTGGATCCGTTTCTCCTTTGGAATGGGTTTTGATTTGGTTTGCAGACACGCCTTTACTTTTTAGGTAGTTGGCGATAATATTGGCTCTTTTTTGTCCTAGGGTCACATTGCGCCCCGCATCACCACGGTCACAAGTGTGTCCCGTTAAGTCAACTGTTTCGCCAGAAGCTTTTACTTTTTGGGCTACTTTATCCAAATAGCGTTCTATTTCTTGACTATTTAATTTGGAAGAAGAATTAAGGGGGAAGTAAATAATGGCTTTATCATCCACTTCTACGATGGCCTTTGAGTTGTGTAAAGGTCTAAAATTAACAGCAGCAAACAGTGCATCTTTTTTTGCTACCCCATCTTGTAGTCTTGATTTTAGGACAATTCTGTCTTCCGACAAATAATTTAGAAATAGTTTTTTGGTTTCATTGGCTCTAGCCAAGCCCATGTTTTCAAAAGAGGATGTATTTTCTTCATCTTTTGTATAGAGACCTACTATTTCAAATTTGTCATCCTTACCAAGCAAGCCTATAAGCGAATCCCGATAGGCAGGAAATGAATTACTAGTAACAGCAGCTCCACTGGCCCAATTAAAGACTAAAGGTCCGTGACTTTTAATGACTTTAACGGGTGCGACAACTGCAGGAGTCGCAACACAGCAGGTGCTCTTGGCATGACTCCAGCCCCAAAAACAAACCGCAGTCAAAGCAGCCCAAAGCCCAATAAGAAAGTTTTTCATCGAAATTTGTTTTTTTTAAAAAATGCAACTATTAGTCAATCCCAAAACGCCTTCTTTATGTCTAAAAATAGGGATGACCTGACAATTACGCATAAATAACTGACACAAAGGTATAAAAAAAAATATATATATCAAAATGTGACAGTGCATTTTGTCAATATTTTTTTTTTAAATATGTGTATTTGATACTTATTCAATGCATAATACCAATAATCAACTAAACAATCTGTGTAGTATTTAACATTATAAAAATGGATATATATTTTTCACGCAAGTGTACTTTACAAAAAAACTGTACCTTCGCATCCTAACAAAAAAGTGCTACAACAAAAAAAAGAGCAAATGATAAATATCACCGACATAAAAATGACCGAATACAGCCACGGTGCTGGATGCGGTTGTAAAATCTCCCCTAAGGTTTTAGACAAAATACTAGAAATCAAAGATGCTTCTACTCATGTCATTTTCCCTAACCTAATCGTCGGAAATGGAGAACGTGATGATGCCGCCGTAGTTGACTTAGGAGATGGAACGGCCATCGTCTCTACCACTGATTTTTTTATGCCCATCGTGGATGACCCCGAAGATTTTGGTCGGATTGCGTCCGTCAATGCCATTAGTGACATCTATGCCATGGGGGGCGAGCCTTTGATGGCCATCGCTATACTAGGCTGGCCTATCGACAAATTGCCCCCAGAAGTTGCCAATGCAGTGGTCTCTGGCGCCCGAAAAGCTTGTGCAGAAGCGGGCATACCACTCGCTGGCGGTCATAGTATTGATAGTCCTGAGCCTATTTTTGGGCTAGCGGTGACGGGTCGTGTCTCTATTGATCAGCTAAAGAAAAATGGGGGTGCCACCGAAGATTGCTTATTTTATTTGACCAAGCCGATTGGTGTCGGTATCTTAGCCACAGCCCAAAAGCGTAAAATCCTAAAACCTGAGCATAAAAATATTGCCCGAGATTCTATGGTCATTATGAATAAGATTGGAGCTGCTTTCGCAAAATTGCCTTACGTCAAAGCCCTTACGGATGTCACAGGATTTGGTATTCTTGGACACCTTAAAGAAATGTGCGAAGCTTCCAATGTCAAAGCAACCATTGATTTTGATGCGATTCCATTGCTGGGAAAGGAAATCATTGACTATTATATCGATCAAAATTGCTATCCTGGTGGGAGCAAACGAAATTGGGCCAGCTATGGGCATGTGGTCGGACAACTGACTGATTATCAGCGGACAATCCTTACCGATCCACAAACCAGCGGTGGTCTTTTGGTCGCCGTCGAACGCCCATCTCAAGTAGAATTTGAGCTTTTTGCTAAAGCAAATGGACTGAATCTAAAACCTATCGGCCATTTTCGGGCTGCTGATGCGCAGGAGGCTTTGATTGAAGTGTAGGGACACTTACACTTAGTACTGGCTTCATTCTGATTTAATCATCCATTCTTGTACGCCCTTTTCTATTAAAACGCCTATTTTTTTTGCTCTATTTTCACGCCATCCACCAGTAACATCTTGGGTTATTTTTGTGGTTAAATAGACTTGTATTTTGGCGTTTTCAATATGATAGTAAACACCTGTTATCGAATTCCATTCATTTGCTCGCATACCACGTTTCCCTATAACTCTTTTGTTTATTTGTAACTATTTAGGTACCCACAGATTTTTGCCATAAAATGCCCTTTTTGCGCC
>CAYTLX010000209.1:0-4627 GCA_964438645.1 uncultured Saprospiraceae bacterium
TGAAAATCTTTTTCTCTGAATATCAGAGCGACTATACGACCTATACTTTTGGCTACACCGCTTACTGCATCAAGGAGTCTAATGATTCTTTTGCGGCTATTTATAAAAAAGGGTTTCTTCCGTTTACAGGCGAGCAACAAATACAGCCCGCCATTTTTTACCTAGCCAGAAGCTTAAGAATTGATTTGTCTCGATTTGAAAATTCTTCCGAAAATCGTCGGGTTAGCCGAAAGGTCGCCGATTTGGACTTATCCTTTAGCATTTTCCGAAAGGAAGATTTTGATGTCCATGATGCTTCCTTTCGGAAAATATGCTTAGACTACGCAGGGGCTCGTTTTGTAGGCAATGAGATGACCGAAAACCGATTGGAGTACATCCTAAGTCGAGAGACGACGACGCATATTTTTGAATACACGCTGGATGGCCAACCGTTTGGTTATATCTTTGCCTGTATTGATGCCGAAATGCTTCATTATTGGTTTGCTTTTTTTGACACCGACCTGATGACGGCTCATTCAATTGGAAAGTGGATGATGTGGTCGGCCATTGATTGGGGCAAGCAACAGAATCTAAAATATGTCTATCTCGGAACCGCCTACCATAAAAAATCACTCTATAAAATTCGAGATTTTAAAGGGGTTGAGTTTTTTGACGGAAGTCGCTGGAATCCAGATACGAAACAGTTAAAAATCCTTTGCAAAACAGACGACCAACCCCGAGATATTGACCGATTCAAGGAGCAGGCTTCTTTTGATTTTTTAATTTAAGCTTCGGCACTTAAGCCTGACGGTATTGTGACAGGTTGGCTTCATACATGCTTGTTTTTCGAGACCCTCATAAAAGATAAAGGGCAAAAGGGCAAGGGTTTATAGAAAATTGGCTATTTTTGTAACAATGGTTCGGTCATTTTTCATTCTTAACCCATAGCACAACGATGAGCCCAAATGGTTTGTGGTGCTAATACGGAGGCGTAGCGAGTCACGGGGGAAACTTCTGACGCAGAGTAAGGTGAAATTTGAAGACTTTTGAATGGTGTTTCTTTTATTCATACATCTTCAAATTTTGCCTTAATCAAGGAAGACGTTGGAGGCGTGGCAGGCTACGTCGGAGTATTCATTTTTTTACCGAAGTTTTGTTGTAAAAAAAAAGTAACTGTTTTAAGTGCCCCTATTTTTAGGCAGAAATTAGGCGTTTTATGGCAAAATCTGCGAAAACCTAAATAGCTACAACAAGATAACCCAATCCAAAATGACAGACATGGACATTTTTTCTAAAAAAAATCAATAAGCATGGTCTTTTCTAGCGACTGTAACTTACATTATTTGTAACTGTTTAGGTGCTCCTGTTTTTAGGCAGAAAATAGGCATTTTTGTGTATGTTAAAGCTATATTTTTTGAAGCGTAGCTGGGCTACGTGATAAAAATATGGCAAAAACAGACGCAAAAAGGGCATTTATGGCAAAAATTTGCGGGCACCTAAATATTTACCATTATCTAATTCACAAAACTTAAGCTTTGGTCAAGTTCATCTCCATATTATTTGTATTGTTACCCTTAGGTCTGCTTGCGCAAAAACAAGATGTGCCGTATTTTGCGCAAGCGAAAAATACCAAAATAAATCTTTTTTTGACCCCGTCCGATACCTTTAACAAAAAACGTTTTCACGTAAGTGTCGGAGCAGGAGCCGGGTTGTATGGCGCTTTTTCTATTGGACTATGGCAAGCTTGGTATAAGGATAGCGAATTATCAAAATTTCATACGTTCAATGATTGGAATGAATGGCAGCAGGTGGATAAAATGGGGCACCTTTATACCGCCTATAATTATTCGAGATGGGCATATCAAGGTGCAAGATGGACAGGAATGCAAAGGCGACCCGCAGCATGGACAAGCGCAGGAGTGGGCATGTTGCTGCAAACAACAACCGAAATCATGGATGGCTATGCCCAAAAATGGGGCTTTTCATGGGGAGATATGACTTTTAATGTGCTCGGAAGTGCCCTTTTTGTCAGCCAAGAACTTGGTTGGAAGGAGCAAAGAGTCACAATGAAAGTGTCTTCTAATCCGCAAAAATATCCAGACATCACTTTCGCTGGAGTTGGGCATAATGGAACAGTAAGTATCCACGAGCGCACTCAATCCCTTTACGGAACTAGCTTTGCAGAAAGATTCATTAAAGACTACAATGCTCAGGTCAATTGGCTTTCCTTCAATATAAAGTCTTTTGCGCCAGCGTCTAAGGCGCCTAGTTGGCTAAATATGGCCGTCGGCTACGGAGCTGGCAACATGGTCGCTGGACACGGCTATGAATGGACAGACAAAAAAGGGCTGAAATTTGCGGCCGACCCTAGTATATTACCTAGATATCGCCAATATTTTTTATCGACCGATATAGAACTTAGTCGCCTACCAATCAAAGGCCGACTTTGGCGAACACTCATTTATGGTATTCACCACATTAAATTTCCTGGCCCTGCTCTAGAATATAATAGTCTAGGTCAATTAAAGATGCATTGGCTATTCTGGTAGCTTAGATTCCCGGATTCTTCTCCCATTTTTTTCCATTATGCTAGCGATAAGCTCCACGACATCATCAAATGGGATGACTTCTATTTCAAAACTAGCCCATTTTAACTCTACGGGCATTTCTTTCAAAGTCTTTTGAGTGCTGGCATTAATGCGTACACATTTGTAATCCATAAACTCTCTTTTTTGAATATTGATTAAATAGCGTAAGATTACATTGGCTCTTTGCTGGGCACTATTCTTCACATACCGGTAACGATACCTTTTTAGGCCATCGTCCTGATTGATTAAGGCTCCGTAATTTTCATCTAACAACCAATCAACTGTTTTTATGATGCGTATATTTATGCTCAATAAATTTCTGGCCTTCGCCGTTTCCTTTATCTGCCCCAACCAATCCCCGAGCTTAAATCTGCTTGGGATAAAATTTTCTGGCAACGCTAATAGGCCCACCCGAGACAATAAATACATCCAAGCATAATACAATATCCAAATCTCCCTAAAATGTGATGGCACCTTTTTAAATTTAGAGTGCTTGGTTACTTCCAAATAAATGGCTGGAATCACGGCATACTCTTTAGCATGAAAGGCCAAGGCGACGTGGGTTGATTTGGCTTGAACCCAGTTAAAACTACCTACAGGTGCGTATTCTAGTGCTTTTTCAACATTTAAGCGACCCGCTTCGTACTGCCTTAGGTAGGTGTTGCAGGCGACTAAGTTAACCAAATAGCCTGTATAAAAAGCACTAAAAAATTTGGGTTCTTTCAGGGATTTTAGCGCATTTTCTAATATTTTTACAGCTTTGGGATATTCATAAACACTCATGAGCCTGATAATCGAAATGGCATTTTTATAAAAGTCCAACTTATAACTAAGTACAGTATCTTTATTTTTAGAAAGCACTTTTTCATACTTTTTTGCCTGCTCACTCAATTGCAAGTTGGTGGACTTATTACTTATCATCTGTACCACTAATTGATAATAAAACCCTTCCGCTTCTATTATCCGACCATCAATTTGGAGAAAGCGATTGAGTTTTTTATCGTACTTTTTAAATTGGGTTAGACTAGGTGATGTGACAACATACATCCCCCTTAGAAACCTAGCAATAAATATAGCGAGATCCCAAAACTCATATTGCTCCACCTTTGGTAATAAGCTCTTAGCCATTTTGGTTGCCAATTGAATCGCTCCAGCAGACGCTAATAATCGAATCTCCATCATTCTTTTTAACGAATCTACATAGGCTTTGGCTTGATCTTGCTCAACAACCAATGAATTGGTACGAATAAAGAACATCGTATTCAACAAACGTCGTTTTAAAGAATACTTTAGTTTATTGTAGGAATTACGAGATTTATAAGTAACCCTATCATAAAGAGCTTTAATCGCTTCTTCATCCGTCCGAACACCGTTATCAATTAATTCATAGAGCTGAAATAGCTTGGTTTCAGACATTTCATGACCAATTATTTCTATTTTTCTAATTTTATTCCTAGAAACAGCCCCTATAATTTCTTTTATCTCTTCCATATTTGCCCCCTTTTTGCACCTTTTTATTTGCATAACACCTTGATATTCAGGTGAAAATTACAAAATGCTTATGTAAAAGTAAGAAAAAGGCTGGTAATGGTAGGTCTTTTTTTGCCTTTTATATTCCAAACCAATCCATTAATTTTGTAGGTTTTAAAGTTTTTTTATTTTTTTTCAAGGGGGATTTCCACCTATATCTGTCTATTTTCTTTTTTACAATGTGCTCAAAATCACATATAAAATAAAAATATCTTTGATTTTATGACAAAAAACAGAGGTAAGAATCGGCCAATTCCTGCCTTGGAGTTGATTCAGCCTAAGCGCATCTTTGTGGCATTACTTCACCACACAAAAAAAAATCATGAAAAAATTAATCATCGCTCTTACCTGTTTAATCGTCTCTCTTACCCTTAACGCCGCTCCCGAAAAGAGCAAAACGACTGAAGTGCAAATTGCCAACCCTTGGATCATCATCGAAGATGTCATCATCGGCAAAAATGACGTAGCCGTAGCTCCTTGGATCATCATCGAAGATGTCATCATCGGCAAAAATGACGTAGCCGTAGCTC
>CAYTLX010000210.1:0-4611 GCA_964438645.1 uncultured Saprospiraceae bacterium
GACGTTGGAGGCGTGGCAGGCTACGTCGGAGTATTGTTTTTTACCGAACCATTGATCCAATTTAATGGTAAGACTGATAAATGGAGTCAAAAAAAAGCCTTTCGGTGAACCGAAAGGCTTTTTTAAGCAATAGAGTTAAACTTTTAGTTTTGAATCACTACGCGGCGAGTTTCCATGCCATTTTTAGAGATAAGGCGAAGGAAGTAAGTGCCGTTGGATAATTTAGTGTTGGGCATGGAGATGACCTGTTTTCCTGTATTTACTTTCAAATCTTTGGTGCTAAGGACTTGCCCGTTGACAGAAACTAGTTGAGCGGTGATATCAAGCGCTTTGTCTAGTTCGATGGCAAATTTAAGCGTAGAAGCAGTCGTCGGATTAGGGATGACATCCCAGGCATTGATTTCTTTGATATTAGAAGTTGCCAAGGGGCTAGCTATAAATTTCCATTTAGGAGAAGTTAAGCCGGTCACACAAGAAGCACCGTCATTAAAAGGGGTGACTTTCCAGAAATAATTCTTATTAGCAGTAAGCTCTGGAAGTTCTTTTTGGGATTCGGTAACAATGTAATTTTGTGTAAACTGAGAGAAATTAAGAGATCTGGATACTTCCAATAAGTAATACTCGGCATTGGGGACATCATTCCAATCAAGGGTGACACCGATAGTGCCGCCAGAATTTTCATTATTACCAGGCCAGACCAATGTAGCTTGGTCAGTTACTTGAGTCGTGTTAGGTACATAAGAAGACTTGATGTAGTTTCTGCTAACTTTTGCATAGTCACCATACATCATATCCACTTGGTCGGCGGTAAATACGTACGGGTAGCATCCATTAAAATAGCACATTTGGTTATTTTCCATAGGATCTACGATTTCTCCTTTTGGATCTTTTGCTCCACCCGTATAGGTGCAATTATTCCATTTTATCCCAAAGTTATAGTCTGGTGGGGTGTCACAAAGCTTATCTGCTGCCGTAGAGCAATTGCTACCATCTTGGTTTTCGGTGATCCCTGTATTAGGTGCATTATAGGGGGCTATTGGCCAACCAGTAGAAGTTGGTAGGAAAGGCGCACCTTCATAGCCATAAAATGTATGGGCTAAGCTGAAGAAGTGCCCCAATTCATGAGAAAGTGTGTTGGTGCCTCCTTGTGGTTCTTGCTTTATCATGACAACCCAGTCATACTGCGATGCATAATAACCAAGAACAGTACCAATACCACCTTGACCAGTACCAATATTATTGACAATAAACACATTGATTGCATTGTTATTGGCATTTTTCAAATTTTGCATTTGATTGGTTGCTAATTGACTTGAACGAGGTGAATCAAAAATGTAGGTGCTGTTATAGTAACTAAATCCATCTTTTATGTAAAACTGAAAATCAGTATTACTATAGTCTTGATTAAGTACACACAACTGTCTTAACATGTCATACTCCTTAACTCTTTCGGAACCATCGGTTTTGGCAATGAGATGAAATTTAATGGGGATATATTTGGTGTCTTCGATTTGGATGATGTCTAACTTCTCAAACATGGCTTTACTGGCCATTAATTTTTCCATAGCGGCATCTGAAGGCATGTTTCCACAAAACCCTCTAGGGATAGCTTGAGAAAATGCTTGTGCACTAATAAACAGGATACTCAGTATCGTAAAAAATCGCTTCATCGTCGTCTTTTTTTATTTTTTAAAATTCGGTAAGGAACACAAATATCCAAAAATTTATGGAAAAACATAGAATTTTTGCCCTTATTCACCAAATAACGTTTAAAAAGGTCACTTCGTTGACACAAATAGCTATATTCTTAGGATTTTTATTCAATTCTGTCTAGGTTATAGGTATTTGTGGTGGTCTTAAAACCGACGACTCCTTTCTCCTTGTTGTAATAGACTTGGCGTCCTTCAAAATCATCTGTTTGATATACTTCCGTAAAAAGGTGCCCATTTAGCGTAAGCGTATCCACATAAGTCAATGAATCAGTGATGTTGAATTCTGAATTGTCATAGCTGTCATTAAATCGGATATCCGTGACTAATTCGCCGTGTCCAATAGCCCCAACACCAGTCACATCGACTGTAAGCAAATCATAAAAAAGCTCTTCTTCTGGGCGTAAAATGGTCGTATAAAGTCCAATATCAATAGAAAATTGATTGGGCGTTGAGAAGAAAACAATCTTTTTTATTTCGCCTTCAAAATACTTGTAGGTGGACTGTCCGTCATATTTTATTTCGGTACATTGCTTATATACAGAGATTTTGTTTATTTCACTGCGGAGACCTTCAGGAGTGGTAAAGACAAGTTCTTGATTGTTTTCATCCTTAAAAATTAACTTGGGTTTTCCTTCGTAAGGCAAAAATCGAAGGCTTTTTTCCGAAAGGGGTTTGTCTCCTATTTTTGTGTCAGGTGGACATTCTTTTCGACAAGATGCTGACGATAAAATCACTACTAGGCCGAAAAAAAACAATAGATTTTTCATGATGTATTTGGGTTGGTTCTATACAAAAATAAGGGATATTTGACTTTGGTGTTGATTTTATATGATAATATTTTGTTAAATGCCCAAAACATAAAAGGCCGCATCTGCGGCCTTTTAATCGTTGCGAAAGCGACCATATTGACATTTATTCTAGCTGAAATTTTACAGGCAAGATATATTGGACATTGACGTTTTTGCCATCTTCTTGACCAGGTGTCCAAGTGATATCATCATTCATGCCTTCCAAAAGCCCTAAGACTTCTTCACCACAACCACCGCCGATACCACGAAGCACTTTGATGTCTTTTAGCTTACCTTCGGTATTGACAACGAAGCTGGCTATTACTCTGCCTTGGAGTTTTTGTTTTCTCGCTTCTTCTGGATAATTTATTTTGCGGTAAATGTAATTCAGCAATGCGGTCTCGGAGCACCTGTCAAGCCTTCCATTTCCGGCTTCGTCCGTACACCCTTGAAATTGCGGCATGACAGATACCGCTTTATAAATGGGCATGCCATCACTACCCATAATAGTAGATTTGCCTCCTTTTCGGAAACCTTTAGTTTTTTTCAGCTTTTCTACAATCTCTTTTGCATGTTCCTGAAAGGCTGCTTTGTTTTCTGGTGTCAATTCCTTGTCTTTGAAGTCGTCTGTAAGCTCTTGGATTTCCTTTTTAAGGGCGGCTTTTTCTTCTGATTGTACGGTCTTTTCCACTTGTTTGGTGTCTTCCTGTGTTTGGCAACTAACAAATAGCAGCGCAACAAACAAAGGAAGCATAAACAAATACCTGAAAAGGTCAGATTTTTTAGATTGAGTGGTCATCATCATTTTAATGCGTTTTTTTAATTGTGAATGAATGAAATTACTGGTGATGGCAACTTGCATTCCGGATTGCTTTTGCCTAAGTAATAATCGACTATATGCTTTTTTGTTGTGTTTTTGGATAGTGGCTTGATCTGCCTGAAATTCATGGATGTCGCGTAGTGCAAACTTGTACATATACACCAAGGGATTCCACCAAAAAATAATTTTTATGATTTCCGTAAGGAGTATGTCCATAGAGTGTAAGCGGTCGCTATGGGCTTGCTCATGTTGGATTATTTGGGCCCATTCTTTGGGGGTGTAGGATTCCTTGCGGGAAATAAAAATATAATTCAGGAAGGAAAAAGGGGCACTATCATCAGGTAATTCAATGAGCCAATATTTACCTGCTTTTCGTTTGGGCATTTTAATAATTAGGTGTATTAGTTTTCCAATATTAAAGATTAGAAATAGAGCTGTAGTACCTACTCCTAAAAAATAAAACATTGATAACCAGTTAGTTGTGTTGGTATTTGATGCTGTTTGGAGTGTGCTTGGGGATTGAGCAGTGACGATGATTTCGGGTATAGAAATGATGATTCCAGTGTGTTGCGTTACCGCAAAATAAGGCTGAATGATTGGAATAATAAGCCCCAATAAAAAAGTAGAAATTAAGAAAGCCCGATTGATTTTGAAAAAAGTCTTTTGGTATAGGAGGAGATAGTATAGACTTAGCCAAAGCGACCAATGGAGCGTAATTGCGAGTAAAGTAGGTAGATTATTCATCGTCTTTCATTGCATTAATTAAATCATTGATTTCCTTTTCGTCGATTTCTTTTTCTTTGATTAAAAAAGAAACTAGGGCAGAAGGGGAGCCTTTAAAATAGTCAGATATGAGCGTCTTAATGGAGCGCTTGGTATAATCTTCTTTGGCGATAATCGGAAAATAGACATGAGTCCGACCATAGGCTTTGTGATCCACAAATCCTTTTTTTTCGAGTATGCGTACCACCGACGAAATAGTGCTGTGTGGAGGCTTCGGCGGTGGTAGTTGGCTGATAATCTCACTGACAATGATAGGGTTTTGGGCCCATATCAAATGCATAATTTGCTCTTCGGTAGCCGTTAATTTTTTCATATAGTAGCGATTATTTCGTTTTATGGCGTAAAGATACGTTGTATATCGTAAAAATGCAAGTTTGGGTGGTTTTTTTTTTGAAAATCATAGATTAATAGGATGATTTTTTTGCTTGTTGGTACGCTCCAGCTTTATAGGTAATTGAGTAAAAAGAAATAATATGCTAAAGGTTTGTTTTTATGTGACTAAACAGTT
>CAYTLX010000211.1:0-4607 GCA_964438645.1 uncultured Saprospiraceae bacterium
CCTATTTTTTCGGCTGAATAGGAGAGTCTTTCGACAAAACCTATCCGTTTTTCTGTTTTCTACTAGGTTTTGTAGAATTTTTCCAGTCTTTTCCGAAAGGTATCCTTATATTTGATTTATCGAAATGAAAACAATTTAGTCCTTTTTGGGACTTTCACTAAGTAACGAACCATGAGAGTATTAATCGTAGATGACGAGCCTTTAGCCATTGATGTACTAGAAACCTATGTCCAGCAAATCGGGCATTTAGAGTTGGTCGCATCCTGCCAAAGTGCCATTGAAGCCAATGAAATCTTAGAACAAGAAGATATTGATTTAATCTTTTTAGACATCCAAATGCCGCAGCTTTCAGGAATTGACTTTCTAAAAGCATTGGATAATCCACCAATGGTCATTTTTACAACGGCATACCCCAATTTTGCCGTTGAAGGATTTGAATTAAATGCCGTAGATTATTTATTGAAGCCCATCCCGATGGATCGTTTCTTAAAGGCTGTCAATAAAGCTAGAGCAAAATTTTCGTCGAAAGGCGGTGAGCAAACCGCACTAGATAGCGATGATTTCTTTTTTGTGAAAGCAGATAAGAAATTAATGAAAATCGCCTACGATGATATTCTTTATATCGAAGGACTAAAAGATTATGTGATTATTCGATTAGAACAAGGTCGCGTCATTACCTTGCAGACCATGAAAAATCTAGAGAAAAAATTGCCTTCAGCACAATTTAAAAGAGTGCATCGATCCTATATCGTCAACCTAAATAAAATTGTCTCCGTCGAAGGGAGTTCTATCGAAGTAAAAGGTCAAAAAGAAAGCAAGCTACTAGCCATCGGTAAAAACTACAGAGATGAATTATTGAGCTTGATTAATCGGAATAAACTTTAAGAAAGGAGTACTCTTTTATTTAAGCTTCCCGAACAACATTTCGGATACCATCAATCTTCTTGAGTTCAGAGATAGCGCGATGTAGTTGATTGTTATTATTGACCACCAAACGAAGGCGGCCTTCAAAAAAGCCGTCGTGTCCGTCAATAGAAAAAGAACGGATATTGAGCCCTAGATTAGAAGAAATTGTACTCGAAATCGCTTGTATGACCCCCACGCCCTTGTCCACACCCGTGATGACCAAGTCCGTATAATATAAGTTAGAGCTACTTTTTCCCCATTCTGCTTTATGGATATTGTTGGACATACTGGCTAGAAGATTCTCGGCATTGGGGCAGGAGTTTCGATGAATTTTCATACCTGCTGCCGATACATAAGCAAAAATATCATCTCCGAGTACTGGATTACAACAGGGGGCAAGCGTGTAAGCGAAGTTGTCTCCGTCCTGTCCATCAATCACTATCTGGCTCTTAGTGGTCGTTGACTCAAAGTCTTTTTTGGGAGCCTTGGGAAGGTCTAATACTTTAGTTTCGGGGTCTTTCTTTTTGGTAAAGTCAAATTTATTATCGACTATCGGAATCTGCTTTAACTCCAATAAATTGATACGGTCTTCCGAAATGGCAAAGTAAAAATCCAGCCGATTCTCAAAATTATAATGCCGCGCTAGAGAATCAATATTAGTTTCTAGGTCAATTTTTAATGCATTCAGCTTGCGCAAAAGAGCTTCCTTGCCAAAAGATGCCTGTTCCTTTTTTTCTTCACGCAGTGCTTGACGAATTCTTGACCGTGCCTTGCCGGTTACCACAAAATTTAACCAATCTTTATTAGGTTTTCTCTTTTTTGACGTTGTGACGGATACTTGGTCTGCATTTTTAAGCAGATAGCTAAAGGGAACCAATTTGCTATTTACTTTAATAGTGGCACAAGTAATGCCGACTTCACTGTGAATCGAAAAAGCAAAATCCAATGCAGTCGCTCCTAGTGGAAGGACTTTCATATCTCCTTTCGGAGTAAAGACATGGACTTCTTCACTGAATAAATGGGATTTGAAATCCGACAAAAACTCTAAGGCATTGTGGTCTGAACTTTCGATGGTGTCGCGTACTGTTTCAAGCCATTTAGTATAGACATTATCGTCATTTTCTTTGATGCCTTTATATTTCCAATGCGCCGCAAAACCGCGTTCTGCGATTTCATTCATCCTTTTGGAGCGAATCTGAATCTCTACAAAACGCCCATAAGGCCCTATCACTGTCGTGTGCAAAGATTCATAACCATTTGATTTGGGTGTGGTGACCCAGTCCTTCAACCTTTCAGGAATAGGGCTGTAAAAATCCGTTATTAGCGAATAGACCTGCCAGCATAGGGATTTCTCTTGCTCAACAGGCACATCAATTATAATCCGAATCGCAAAAAGATCGTAAATCTCTTCAAATTCTACTTCTTTCCCAAGCATCTTGTTGTGAATAGAATAGATGGATTTGGGGCGCCCGATGATTTCAAACGGTACATCCATACCTTTTAGGGCGCGGTTGAGTGGGCGGACAAATTTGTCGATGTACTCCGAACGGTCACTTTTTGTCTCGTTGAGTTTTCGGCTTATTTCATTATAGGTTTCTCGGTCGGTGATTTTTAGCCACAGGTCTTCTAGTTCTGATTTAATGCTATAGATTCCCAACCGATGCGCCAAAGGAATATAAATATATTTTGTTTCAGCAGCTATTTTTTGTTGCTTGTGACCAGGCATCGAGCCAATAGTTCGCATATTGTGCAATCGGTCAGCAATTTTGATAAGTACAACACGGACGTCAACTAGGAGAGTGCGGAGTACCTTTCGGAAATTTTCGGCTTGTGGGCTCTTGGCCGTATTGTCAGAATCTAACTTAGTCAGACCATCAACAATGACGGCAATTTTGTCTCCAAATTCTTCTCTAATCTCCTCTAAAGTAATAGGCGTATCCTCTACAACATCATGGAGTAGGGCAGCTATGACCGCCGTAGGCCCTAATTCAATCTCTTCCGCGCATATAATTGCCACAGAAATAGGGTGAGTGATATAGGGTTCACCCGATTTTCGGCGCTGTTCTTTATGCGCATCTTTCGCTAATTCAAAAGCCTTTTGGACATTAAAACGATCATCATTGTCCATCTTTGGGCGAATGATTTCGAGTAATTTAGCGTAAGCTTCCTGTATGAGTATTTCGTCTTCCATGGCTATCCTGTCAATCAAAAAAAGGAAGCGACAAAGGTAAGGGTTTTTAATAATATTTATTCTAATAAAGAGTATTTACAAGAAAAAGAGTACTTACGAGTTATGCTACCGTCAATGGCATTGCCACCCGTCCGTGATGGGGCGAAAGTTAGCTGATAGAAACGCAGTAATGTTCGAATGTCGCTGCGGTAGCAACTCGTAAGTACACCAAATGTATCTAATCTCTAACTAACTCAAAGTCAGTCCGTCGATTTTTTGCACGACCAGAGTTTGTATTATTATTGGCTACGGGCTTATCTGGGCCGTTACCAATAACGATAAATCGGTTGCGTGGCATGTTGTGTTCTGCTGCTAAATAATCGGCTACCGCCTGAGCTCTTTTCTTAGAAAGTGCCATGTTGGTGGCTCTGCTACCTGTGTTGTCGGTGTTTCCTTCGATACGAATTCGGGCATTCGAGAAAGCTTTGGCAATATCTACAAACTCTTTATCGATGATGTATTTGGCATTGTCACCGAGCTTGTATTCCCCTGTACGGAAAGCGATACTAACTCTTTTTGTGGCAATGGCTTCTTTACTTTTGCCTTCGTTGTGGGTCACTTTCGTAAAATTCTTCGCTCCTTCTGCCGCTTGCGCAGCGCCAGAAAGGTGGGCATTTTGGATGATGCGTGGATAAGCGATTTGTCTCCAAGCAGGAATTCGACCTTCTACAAAGCCCAATTTGGTGTAAGTATTGGTCATATTTCTGTATAGATCTTCTCCTTTGACCCCTTTATATTTAGGGTTTAGTCCAAAGAAATTCATATTGTCCCCGTGAGTCGTCAAACGAACATTATTAATGGCTTGGCGTGTCATATCTAAAGAAAAGCCCGTAAAGTTTTCTTGAAGAATTTTTGCCGCTTTTTCTTTTGCTTGATTGTTGTTATTGATTTCGGCTGCGCCCGTCATCCAGCCTTCGTAAAGGTTGGCGAGTTCTTTTTGATGGGAATTAACCCAAGAGCGTTTGGCGATAAAAGCATCCGCGATAATATTAGAAGCAGAACGTGTGCTTTCCAAAATCCGAGAACCAGGAACCGCTTCGACACAGGCTTCATCATCTGGACTCCATACAACCGCCGCATCCACTTGATTACTTTTAAAGACTGCTGCGGCATCCATGGCAGACGCTTGTGGGATGATTTCCACATCACTTTGCGAAAGCCCACCTGCTTGTAACAACCAAAGTAAAAAAGAATGTGAAGGAGTCATTTCGGCAACGGCAATCCGCTTCCCTTTTAGGTCCGATACTCTGTTGATACCCCGTCTTGCGACAATAGCATCACCACCACGAGACCAGTCGGCCTGAAAAAGAATGACAGGGTCATAGTCCTTCAAATCGCCCATTTCGGTAGGAAGTGCGTCAACGGTACACCAAAGTAAGTTGACGTCATCATTTTTCCAAGCAGCTCGAGACGGTACAAAGTCGTCTAGGATTTTAAATTCAACAAGTAAGCCATAATCCTTATAAAAACG